>JAFGQB010000121.1 GCA_016935915.1 Spirochaetota bacterium | reverse complement strand
CTTGTGCCCGGAGGTTCATTCAAAATGGGAGACTCCACAGGATCAGGCAATAAAGACAATGGAGACAATGATGAAACACCGGAACATTTAGTGGTTGTGAAGTCTTTTTGGATTTCGAAGTTTGAACTGACACAAAAAGAATGGATAGAGATCATGGACGATAATCCAAGCATAAATAAAGGCAGTACATATCCTGTAGAAAAAATAAGCTGGTATGATGCTGTTGACTATTGTAATAAAAAAAGCAAAAAAGAGGGCTTAAAGCCATATTATAAAATCAGTAAATTTAAAAAAGATCCTAAAAATACAAATGAATATGATGATATAAAATGGAAAGTAACATTAAATAAAAACGGCAACGGCTTCAGATTACCTACAGAGGAAGAGTGGGAGTATGCAGCAAGATATATTGACGGTAAAAACTGGACTCCGGGTAGTCATTTTTCAGGAGCTGTAAAAAGTTATTTAAATGAAGAGGAAAATGATAAATATGCATGGTACAGTGCAAACAGTGACGGTTCAACACATGAGGTTGGAACTAAAGAAGCAAATAAACTTGGTATCTTTGATATGTCAGGCAATGTATGGGAGTGGTGCTGGAGCGCTTTTTTAAGATATCCTGGGAATACTGATAAAATAGACATCTATAATAAAAATTTTCATGTTCTACGCGGAGGGGCATGGGATTATGACGATAAATACTGCAGGGTAACAAATCGTACCGGACATGGCTCCAATCTAAGAAGCGGACATTATGGAATGCGCCTTGTACTAGATGTATTGAAATGATTTTTTATTTTTCCTTTTTTATAAATTTTTCTGATTAAAAAAAGAGGCCTTTGCTTTACTTCTATATAAACTTTTGAAATATACTCGCCTACTATTCCCAGTAATAAATTCTGCATACCGCTGAAGAGTGAAATTATTATAAATGTAGATGTCCATCCTGCAACCTTTAAGCCAAAAACAAATTTCGAAATAAATCCGTAAGCTATGCCTGCAATTGACAACAAAAACATAAAAATACCTATAAAAAAAACCAATCTAATAGGTTTGTTGCTGAAAGAAGTAATGCCTTCCATGCCCAATGAAATCAAACTTGAAAAATTGAATTTGCTTTTTCCTGCATTTCTTTTTTCTCTTTTATAATAGACCAAAGCAAATTTGGATTCCATTTCAAATATCATGCTTCTGATATATCTGTTTCTTTCATTGAATTTCTTGAAATCTTCCAGCAGACTTCTGGATATCAGGCGAAAATCACCGTGATTATAAACTGATTGTATCCCAAGAAATTTTAAAAATTTATAATAGGTTTGTGCAGTAAACCTTTTAAAAAAAGTATCATTTTTTCTTGACTCTCTCACCCCCAGGACAAGATCATATCCTTCATAATACTTTAATATCATTTCCTTAATCTTGCCAGGATCATCCTGCAGATCAGCATCAATAGTAACAACAACATCTTTTGTTGCATTATATACTCCGGCAGTTAATGACCCTTGAAAACCGTAATTTCGCCTTAAATCAAGAATAACAACTTTATTATCTTTTTCATGTATTTTAATCATTTTATTTAAAGTGTTATCTGTTGAACCGTTGTTCACCATTACAATTTCATAATCACTTATAATCTCTTTTTTCCATGCATCAATAAATTTTTTTAAAACATTATATGTATTTTCTATGAGCTCTTCCTCATTATGACATGGTAAGACAATTGTCAGACTGACCCGTTTCTTCACTTTAATACTCCATATTTTCTTTATACCAGTTAAAAGTTTTTAATAACCCATCATTTATAGTAGTTTTATATTTCCATTTTAATTCCTTTAGAATATCGTCTGTTTTTGCCTTAATATTCATCTCTTCATTTTGTGTATATGGCAAGGCTCCAAAATTCAATAAAACATCTTTCCTGCCGGAAATTTTTTTTATTAATAATACTATCTCCTTAATAGATGTTGATTTGCCTGTGCCTATTTCAAATTGGTTAAATCCGACTTTATTATTATGATTTTCTATAACTTTAATAAATGCATCGCAGACATCATCGATATAAATAAAGTCCCTTTTCTGTTCACCTTTTGTAAAATCAAGACTTTTGACATTTTTCAACATGTTTTTTATTACAAACGGAATGAACTTGTCATCATTATCAGCATCCCCGTACATCTGATGAATTACCAAATTATATACAATGGTTTTATCTTTGAGTATTTGAAGCCATTCGGTAAAATGCTTTTTAGTCAAAGTATAATATTTAAGTCTGCCGTAATCAGGTTTTGTAAAAGTATCGCTGTTTATAAAAAGCTTAACACCGTTTTTCATCCCAAGTTCAAACAATTTTAAAGGAAAAACAATATTTGACAATTCAACTTCATCTGCAGTCTCATTGTTCCTGCCATAGCATACAGCAGTATGTATAATTATATCGATCTTATTTTCTTTGTATATCTTTTCAGGATTTAATTTGTCAATATCATAAAATTTTACCCTGGCAGATATATCTTTTATCCTTTTAATATCAGTAGCAGTTCTTTTAACCGCAATAACATTAAAATTTTTTTCCAATAACTTTTTTAACACATGGCTGCCTAAAAATCCGGCTGCTCCGGTCAACAATATTGTTTTCAATTATTTGCACCTTTTTCATTTTATCCATTCAAGATATGATTTTTCTGCACTTTTAATATAATCATGCATCTGGCTGACAGTAAAATTATAAATATCGGCATTTTTATTTTGATAATATTCCTTATACCATCTTATCGTTTTGTCTATTGCCTGATCTACATTATATACTGGTTTCCAGTTCAAAAAAAACTGAGACCTGCCTGTATCAAGTCGTAAAAATTTGGCCTCATGTAAATTATCCACTTTTTTAATCTTATAGCTTCCTTTGCCCCACGCTTTAATGGCTTTTTTAACAACATCTTCAACTGTTAATATATCATTGCTGTTAGGTCCGAAGTTAAAAGCATCACTGAAAATCTTCCCGTCTTTATACATCAAACTTGCCAAATATAAATAACCGGTGATCGGTTCTAAAACATGCTGCCATGGTCTTATAGAATCAGGATTTCTTATCAAAACTTCCTTATCTTCAACTAATGATCTAATAATATCAGGAACAAGCCTGTCTTCTGTCCAATCTCCGCCGCCTATGATATTGCCTGCTCTGACAGTTGCTATTGCCGTTTTATGACTTTTACCATAATCATCTGTATTAAAAAATGACTTCCTGTAAGCTGCGCTTATGAGTTCAGCACAGGCTTTACTGGAACTGTAAGGATCATAACCTCCGAGAGCATCATTTTCCCTGTAAGCAAAAATCCACTCTTTATTTTCATAGCATTTATCTGATGTAATTATAACAACTGCTCTGACAGACTTAACCAGTCTTGATAATTCAAGAATGTTCAGAGTACCCAATAAATTGGTTTCATAGGTAAGTACAGGTTCTGAATAAGACCTTCTTACCAATGACTGAGCAGCAAGATGAAATATAATATCAGGTTCTGTTTCCTTTATCGAATGTAATAATTTTTCCTTATCCCTTACATCTCCGGCAATATGTTTGATCTTATCTTTTAATTTTAATATATCAAATAAACAGGGAACTGTGGGTGGTTCTAATGAATAACCGGTTACATTTGCATTCAGTTCTTTAAGCATTAATGAAAGCCATGAACCTTTAAAGCCAGTGTCACCAGTGATAAAAACTTTTTTTTTGCTGTAAAAATTTTGAAAGCAATTCATTGCCTTTTTAATCCTTCCATATTTTCCATGGTGCTTTATTATTTATATACAAGTTTTCAAGTTCATTTTTTTCTCTTAAAGTATCCATCGGTTTCCAAAAACCTTCATGCTTATAAGCGGAAAGGCCATTATCTTTTGCAATTTTTTCAAGCGGTTCACCTTCCCATGAGATATTTTCTCCCTCACCTATATAATTAAAAATTTCCTTTTCAAGTACAAAAAAACCGCCGTTTATCCAGCCAGCCTCACCATCTGGTTTTTCCCGAAAACTTTTTACTTCAGAAGCGTTATCTATGTTTAATGCGCCAAACCTCCCTAAAGGCTTGACAGCAGTCAAGGTTGCGATTTTACCGCTTTTTTTATGAAAATCAATTAATTTATTAATGTCTATGTCTGCCACTCCGTCGCCGTAAGTCAGCATAAAAGTCTCATCTTTTAAAAAACTTTTTATCTTTTTTATTCTGCTTCCGGTTAATGTATTTAGTCCGGTATCGACCAGAGTGATTTTCCACGGTTCCGATTTTGAATTTATATATTCTATTGCATTATTTTTCAGGTCAATAGCTATATCGGACTGATACAGATAATAATGATAAAAATATTCCTTTATCATATATCCTTTATAACCCAGACAGATTATAAAATCATTAAATCCAAAGCTTGAATATATTTTCATGATATGCCATAAAATCGGCTTGCCGCAGATCTCAACCATAGGCTTCGGTTTTAAAAGAGTCTCCTCACTTAATCTTGTGCCCATGCCGCCTGCCAATATAACGACTTTCATATTTTTACTATTGCCCTTTCATTTTTATATAAAAACATTATAATTTTTATTTATAAAAAAATCAATAATTACTTATATGTAATATATTGTTAAAGCTCTATTGAAAACATAAGTAAAATATGCTATATTTTATAAATTATTACTATAAATAATATAAATTTTCAATACAATCTACTTGTACCGTTAAAGGAGAATAATAAAAATGAAGTTAAGACTTATCATTATATTGGCATCTGCTTTATTTCTTATGATTTCATGTGCTGAAAAAACCGACACATTATTAATAAAGGAAGAAAAATTCAACATAAAAACAACATGTGAAGGAAGAGGTATCTTTTATATCAGCATGAAAAATAAAAAATTAACAATTAATGCTTTAGATAAAATTTTATACAGCATGGATGACCCAAGCAATATGACCCTGTGGTGTCACGGATCAATACATCAATGGCAGGGAAAAGTTAAATACGGTTATTATACATTTATCAGCAGCAAAAATGATCCATTGCAGTTCATAGTAGATAAAAATATCGGTTATTATTATATAAAAGGTACTGGTAAAGTAATTACACCTGAAGGTAAAAAGTTAAAATTACAGTTGCCTGAAGGTGTAACAAGTAAATTGGACAGCAAAAAAATTAAGACTTTTTAAAAATATCATTTAAAAATATTAAATACAATGATTAAATGTTATTTATAATCACAAAGACTCCTTTTTTTTGGCGCTTTATCTTTCCGGAAAATTACATTATTTCAATAATT
>JAFGQB010000015.1 GCA_016935915.1 Spirochaetota bacterium | reverse complement strand
TTAAAAAGAAAATAAAAATTTAGTAAAATAAAATTTTGTAATTCATGGTTAAAAATTAATCACCGACTTAAAGCTCTGTCCCCAAAAATTGTTCATTTCTTGACAATTTTACTTATTTCAATTAAATTTTTATAATGAACAAAGTCAAATTTTACATCGGAACATCGGGCTGGTTCTACAGTCACTGGATAAATGTCTTCTATCCTCCTGATCTTTCAGAAAACCAATGGCTTTCATTTTATGCAAAATATTTCAATACTGTCGAATTGAACATGTCATTCTACCGCACTCCTTTTCCAAATATGATCAAGGTCTGGCTTAAAAAAACAGATGATGCTTTTATTTTTTCAGTCAAAGCTTCCCGCATAATCACTCATGTAAAAAAGCTCAATGATGTGAGCAACTCCATTGATAAACAGAACATGCTTTTAGAAAAATTTTCATCAAGAGCTAAAGCTGTTTTATACCAGATGCCTCCTTCAATACATTTTAATGAAACCAACTTCAAAAAATTAAATAATTTTATCAAACTTTTAAATAAAAATTATGACAATGTTATTGAATTCAGGCATGCTTTATGGTGGTGTGATGAAGTAAAAAAAATATTAATGGACAATCAAATTTCATTCTGCTCGGTCAACGGTTTGAATATGCCTGATGAACTAGTAAGCACTTCAGATTCAATTTATGTAAGATTTCACGGCAAATATTATGACTCCTTATATAGTGATAAAGAATTGATTGGGTTTAAGGAAAAAATAATTAAGACACTGGAATTAAAAAAAAATATAAAAAGAGTCTATATATATTTTAATAACGATGCAGGCGGTAATGCCGTGAAAAACGCGTTGTTTATGAAACAAATAATAGTGGAAACATGAAAGGGCATGGCTGCGGAAGTTTGATGCAAAAAAATAAAATTACCAAAATAAAATTTATCTGATAATATAATATTCAATTTAGTGGTTTTATTATAACTACGGAATATTTCCAGCCATATTGTAAGGTAAATTACTTTTTCAACGACAATTGTCTTACCATTACGACAATTGTCGTACCTGGTGATAAAGTGTGGATTTGCAATTGATCAGCATCAGGAGGTTTTGCACCAAAAAAAAGACAGCGCTCTATGGAGCTTTACCTCCTTCTGTTCTTAGTATTTCAAAACATCTGTTCTTTTGCAGCATTTCACGACAATTGTCTTACCTTACAGCTTGAATTAATTATGCAATTACTTTTTTAAAGCCAGCCACAAGGTATCTCCATGCAATTTAAATTCACTTTTCTATTGATACTGTCACTTCTTTAAATCATTATATTAATATGTAATTCTTTTAACTTTAATTTTAATGCTTTTAAACAAATTTTTAATTATTTTAATAAATAATTAAAAATGATTATAATTTTAATATTTTATTTTTAATCTTTTTATAAATTTTTTCATATTATAATAATGAGATCCCCTCCAGTAAATTTTGTTGCATTTTAGACAGAAAAAAAATAGTTTGTATTTCCTGTAGATCATTAATGGAATCTTGTCCTTAATTTTACTTTTTGGTATTTTAATCAGAATATTATTGCAGTGAAGACACCTTTTAAAAGGTTTTATTTTACTTAACAGATGATATCTCTCAATTACTTCAATAATCTGTTCATCTGGATATTGAGAGCGAATCCAGTACCCTTTAATAACCTTTTTATTTTTTAAAAGCCCTATGTCATGGGTCAAAATTATTCTGTTCTGGCTCGAAGCAAGTTTTATGATCTCATCATCATCCCATTTCCAGTTATAAAGAACATCAAATCCGCAAAGTTTTAAATACTTCCCGAGTTTCCCCAGATGAACATCAATGATGAATTTGATTTTAATGCTTGCGAATATAGATAACAAACTCAAAAAAAATTTATTAATGCCATAATTAAAGGGACAGAGCTTGATTAAATCATTATCCTTAACTTTATAAATAAAATCTTTTTTCCTGTTATTTACAGTTATTTTTCTTATTTCAGGATGCGGAACACCTATTGCTTCAAACAGGTTTTTAACCGAAGCAATACCTTTAAAATTATATACAAAGCTCTGTCCCTTTTTTTCATCAGACAGAAAATCATTTAAACTTCCAAAAAAATGAAAAAAAGCCTGATGCTTCAGCATAATTTATTAATAAAACTTTAAATTCATTATTTCAACGTTTTTTTTGGGTGACGAGTCCATCCGGAAACGGCCGGTTTCCTTGTTGCAGGTTGACCTATAAAAAAAACGGTTCTCCCTTTAGGGACGAAGTTAAAATGAAATTTTAAAAACTTCATATCCTTCGTGCTTTTTATAAAAAAATTTATTTAGTTCAAGAATTAATATTTCTTGTCCGCAAAATCAACCCAGCCGCCGGCTCTGATTAAAGCTTCATCGTAAGAATCAATTTTTATATCAAAGTTGTCGGTTTTTTTATCAGATTTAAAAGTGATCTTTTTGTTTTCAATATCAATATTAACTTCAGCATCAGAATTTGCATACTCCTTAAATAAATAGTCAATCTTATCTTTCGAAAGCTCCAATGCCAGCATACCGCAGTTATACATATTCTGCCTGAATATTCTTGCAAAACTCTGCGCAATAACCGCATTGATGTAATTCACCTCAAGTGCCCATGGAGCATGCTCCCTTGATGAACCACATCCGAAATTTTCTCTTGAAATAATTACGGATTTACCCTGTATGTCTTTTTTCGGATCAAAACCCTGGATTTTCAAATCTTCCAATAAATAAGGTTTTAATGCTGATTTGGTTATTTCGGTTAAATATTTTGCAGGGATTATTTCATCTGTATTTATATCATTACGGTCTAAAAATAAAACTTTTCCGCCAAATTTTTTCATTCTTATTTACCTCCTTTAAATAAGGGAGAATTTACAATCTCTCCGGCAATTGCACTGGCAGCAGCTGTTGCAGGGCTCATCAAATGCACCATACCGCCTTTGCCCATTCTGCCGTTGAAGTTCCTGTTTGTAGTTGATGCGCAAACTTCACCTTCAGCAAGTACGCCTGTGCTCATACCCAAACATGCACCGCAGGTAGGATTAACAACACAAAATCCTGCGTTCATAAAAATTTCGATAATCCCTTCTTTTAGTGCTTGCGAATAAATTTGAGGTGTTGCAGGCGAAACAATGCCTCTGACCCTGTTGTTTATTTTTTTTCCTTTTAAAATTTCTGCAGCAATCCTTAAGTCTTCGATTCTGCCGTTTGTGCATGAACCAATGTAGATTTGATCAAGCTCTGTCCCTTTCATTTCGCTCACCCTTTTAACCTGATCCGGTTTAAACCCAAAAGTAACTAAAGGTTCAATATCTGCAAGATCATATTCTATCACCTTGTCATACTGTGCATCTTTATCCGATATCCATTTTTTATAGTCTTTCAAAGCTTCTTCTTTTGTTTTATATTCATCTTTAATGTATTTCCAGAGATATTCTACTGTTTTTTCATCAGGATAGCAGATCCCGCTTGTTCCACCTGCCTCGATCGCCATATTGCAGAGAGTCATTCTTGATTCCATTGACATTTCATCTACAACAGGTCCTGTAAATTCCATGACCTTGTTTGTAGCACCGTTAACTCCTATTTGCCAGATTATGTATAATATAACGTCTTTTGCAAAGATGCCTTTCTGCAATTTCCCTTTCAGTACAAATTTGATTGTATCCGGTTTCTTAAAAGCACAAACCCCTTTAAGAATTCCAACTTCCAGATCGGTTGTTCCGATACCTGCGGCAAAAGCGCCGAATGCGCCATGTGTGCATGTATGACTGTCGCCCATAATAATAGTGTAGCCAGGTCTTACAAATCCCTGTTCAGGGAACAATGCATGACAGACACCATTGTACCCGACATCAAAAAAGTCCTTAATATTATGCCTTCGTGCCCAGTCCCTTAAAATTTTGCCCTGTTCTGCAGTTTTACTGTCCTTTGCAGGAGTTACATGATCAATTACAGCCTTGATCTTTGACGGATCAAATACCCTGTCTTTTTTTCTATCCATTAAATCAGTTATTGCAATAGGCGTTGTTATCTCATGGCAAAAAACCGCATCGAGTTTCAAAACATTTATCCCTTCAAACGGCTGGTCGATTAAATGAGCATCAAATATTTTTTCAGCTATTGTTTTACCCATATTTCCTCCTTTTTCATCAAAATATTTTTAACTTAAAAACATCTTAGGCGGTGTTATAATCCAGTATGCTTTCAGTGGTATATCTTGCGTGTTTTTTAATGAATGAGGCACATCTGATATGAACGAAATACTGTCTCCGCTTTTTAATGAGTATTTATGATTTCCTATGGTAAAATCTCCTTCTCCTTCAATTATAATACCGAGCTCTTTTCCCTTATGTCCGTATTCATTGCTTCCACTTGTTCCCCCCGGGTTTATGATCAGATAATAAGCTTCAATGCCGTGTTGACGGTCCTTTTCGATTGTTTTAGACAATCTTTCATAAGTGACATTCTGCATTAAAATCTTGTCTCTTTCTTCACGCCTGACAAGATGAACGGTTTTGGTTTTTTTAAAATCATTGAAAATGTATTCGATATCTATGTTCAGAACATCGAGTATCTTTAATAAAGTATCGATCGCAGGCGATACTTTATTGCGCTCTATTTGCGATATAAGGCTTTCGCTAACCGCAGCCTTTTCCGCAAGCTCCTTCATGGTCATCTGTTTCTTTTCTCTTACATGTCTGATCTTTTCACCGAATTCATAAAGCATAAACACCAACTTAATTATTTATTAAGTTACTTAAGTATTTATAAAGTATAATTTGGAATTTGTCAATGGTAATTTAATAAATTTTTTTATTTTTTTATATATAATAAACTTTTATAATTAATTCTTTTTTATTGATTATCTTTTTTAATTTAAATATAATTTTATATCTAATGATTTTTCACCAAGGAGTTTACTGATGAAAAAAATTTCATTAATAATGTGTATGATTATTTTGATCATGAATTGTAAAACTACCGGAGAAAAAAAACCGCAAAGCACTGAGAAGGTAAGACATGAACGAATACCCGGTATTGAAACCATGAGAAAATACGGAAGAAAAATCGATCCTGATGCGGTATTTGATATACTGGCAGATACCGTAAGCAAACTGGGAGGCGCCGGGTTTTCCTATACATTATTTAATGAGATTCTTAATTCATCCAATGATGAAGATATTTATATAGTAGAATCCATAGAATACAACGATAAAGGACTGGCAACCAAGATCAATGGTCATATAGAAAAACCCTCATCTTACAGGGAATTTATTATAAGAGGCGGACTCGGTTCTCCTGTTTATGAAGCAGTTGAACCAAACGAGTTTGGCGTTGTTTTTGGGCGATCAGGAAATATCGCAGTCAGGGACGGCGTAGTGGTCAGAATCAACACTCTTGAGCAGGAGGAATTTTATGAACTCCTGATGGGCTCTGAAATGTATGATGAGTTCAGCAGAGCCGCTCTGTTATCACAGGCTGCACTGGTAGTCAAAACACCCTATTTGAAAAATTATATTGTTGAACTTGAGGGTATTGTATTGAACTCTGCAAGTAAAAAAGCAATACTTGAAGGTATAAAACAATTTAAAAATGACCCTCAAAATAAAGATAAATCAAACGAAGAAATCCTTATCAATTTTCTTGCTGCAAATAAAAGCTATCTTGAAGAACTTAATGAAAGCAACAAAAATGCAAAAATCAGGATCAAAAAAAGCAGAGAGCTTTTGGACCTCTTTGAAAGCGCTATGGCTGTCCAAAGCGTCAATATTGCAAAAATCATCAGTCAGATAGCTCTTGATACTGTAGCCATTGTTCTTGATTTTAGAAATGCACCATATTTGATAGCAGAATATGTAGAAAAAAACATCCCAAAAAATACAGGCATGACATATCAAGACCTTAAAAACATTGAAAAATATGGTAATTACAGGGTCAAAAAGGCAGATGAATGCTTTAAGGCAAATAAGGAAATAAACAGAAAGATTGCGGAAATAAACAGAGAGATTTTAAAATAAAAAACAAATTACCTTAATGATAAATTCTGATAAATTCCTATTTAATATGATTCTTGTAAAGGATTAATAATGAGGCATTTCATTTCATTTTTAGACTTCTCAACTGATGAGCTTTATTCAATTTTAGACCGAGCTGATATTCTTTTTGAATTATGGAAAGAAAATAAAATTTCAAAAAGGTTTAAAGGTAAAAATATTGGCTTATGGTTTTATGACAATGGTTTCAGAAACAGACTTGCTTTCGAAATCGGAGCTAAAGGTATGGGTGCTATTGTGTCATATATACCCGGAGAACCAGGAGTCTATGAACCTTTAGAAGACATGTGCCGCTATCTTCAAAATTGGTACTCTTTACTGGTCATAAGAAGTAACAATCATAAAGATATTATAAAACTTACAGAAAATATTTCAATCCCTGTAATAAATGCCCGTACTGATTTCAATCATCCGTGTGAAATACTGGGGGACCTGCAATATATAAAAAGGGTTAGAAAAAGTTTAACTGATTTGAATATTGTCTTTATTGGAGAGGTTACAAATATCTGTATGAGCTGGTTTGAAGCTACGGTGAAATTTCCGATAAAAGTAACGCAAATAGCGCCTGAAGGATATTTGCTGGACAGGAAAAGTCTGGAAAAATTCAATAAGCAGTCTAAAGGGAAAATAATTTTAACAAGCAGTATGGATATGATAAATGAAGAAACTGATGTTTTATATACAGACTGCTGGCCGAAAAGCGATGATAAAAACGAAAAGGAAAAGATCAAAAAGTTGTTCTTATTATATCAGGTTACAGAAAATATTCTATCCAGACTTAATGACAAAGCATTCTTTTTACCGTGCCCTCCTGTGACCAGAGGAGAAGAAGTGTCGGAAAATGCTATGAAGTCAAATTTGTGTAAAAATTATGAGGCAAAAAAATTTCTTCTTCATGTTCAAAACGCAGTAATGGAAAGAATATTGGAAATAAATCAAGAATACCTTTAGACTGTTTGAACAAATCCCAGTTCCACTCCGTTAATGTCTTTTGCATGGATGATCTTTACACCGCTGGGCATGGTTACAGGACCAAAAACAATCTCAACATTCTTATTTTTAAGATGTTTTTCGATTTTTTCTATGTCTGGTACATAAAAACCTATGGAAAGACCGCAGCCTGTATAAGGTTTTTCATTCTTATCATGGATAAACTCAATTTGATTACCATGTTTATCATCCATGAAAATTATTTCCATATGGGGTTGTGGTGAAAACTGGCGAACAACATTAAAATCAAGAACATCTTCATAAAATTCAACGCTTGCTTTTATGTCATTGGTATAAATTGTAATAAAGCTGATTTTCATTGGATACTCCATATTTTTTTTTAATAATACAATGTTAAAGAAATAAATTCAAACATTTTATAATTTCAATAACAAAAAGACAGATGATTTTTAAGCATTTGAAACCAATTGTCATTTATTATATATCACCTATAAGGATATCCACATTTTTTACAAGCTCTGTCCCCAATTTTATAAATCAATAAATATAAAGCTTATTTCTCACATGATGAATAAAATCAAAATCAAAGTATTTCATTCTGGATTGAGAGATCCTGCAAAAACAAGATATCATTTTTTCTTTTTATATTCTTCGATTGCAGTTTTTATATAAGGATCAATATCGATTTCTTTTAATTCTTTTAATGAAATCCAGATATATTCCTGGGCTTCGGAATTTAATTTTACATCGTTATTTTTTGTTTTACATGAAAAATCAAAAAATATGAAATGCTTTTTTTCCCAGAATATCTGATCATAAATAAATTCCTGAAACATAAGAAATTCAATGTCATAAATATCAAGATTAGTTTCTTCCTTTATTTCCCTTTTTAACGCTTCGGTTATGGTTTCACCAAGCTCAATGTGCCCTCCGGGAATTACATACCTACCATTCCATTTATGGGATTTCATTAAAAAAAGTTTACCTTCTTCATTAAAGATCAGAGCTCCCACTGTTGGTTCAGGATAAATTTGTTTTGACATGTTAATTGTTTTTTTCCTTTTTTTATAAAAATTAAAAAAACGAAAGTAAAATATTTTAACTTAAAATATTAGATCTTACAAACAAATATTTTTAAATCACATCTTTTTCCAGAAAACAAACAATAAAAGGCAGGTGTTTTATTTCTTTTTTACCGGTTTTTTTAAAACCGTAATTTACATACCACTTTTTTAATTTTTCACTCTTATCAAT
>JAFGQB010000120.1 GCA_016935915.1 Spirochaetota bacterium | reverse complement strand
CAGAATGCAATAAAAAACAAGGGGACAGAGCCTTTGACTATTTTTGTCAACGGTACAATTACTCCTGCAAATTCAACAGGTCTGTCAAAGATAGATGTAAAAGAAACAGCGGATATTTCGATATTGGGTGCAGGATCAGGAGCAGAATTTAACGGTATCGGAATTAAAATCTGGAAGGCAAACAATATAATTATCAGGAATTTAAAAATACATCATGTTAATATAGGCGATAAGGATTGTATAGGCATTGAAGGTCCTGCAAATAATGTTTGGGTTGACCATTGTGAACTGTATTGCACATCTCCTGCAACACAAACCAATGTGGATCTTTATGATGGATTATTGGATGCTAAAGGCTACAGTGAATATATTACAGTGTCATGGGTTTACTTTCATGATCATTGGAAAACAAGCCTTGTAGGATCATCTGATTCGGATAATTATGACAGAAAGATAACCTATCATCACAATTATATTAAAAACTGCAATTCGCGTCTGCCCAGTTACAGGTTCGGGACAGGACATGTTTATAACAGTTATTATGCAAGTCCTGATGATACAGGTATAAATTGTCGAATGGGTGCAAAGTTGAGAATAGAAAATAACTATTTTGAAAATTTTAAAGATCCGATCGGTTTCTGGTACAGTGATGCAACAGGCTACTGGGATGTAAAAAACAATATGTTCGTCAATTGTACAGGCAGTCAGCCTACGGTTTCAACATGCAGTTTTATTCCTCCTTATTCATATACTCTGGATGCGGTTGCAGATGTTAAATCAATAGTAACTGCAGGCGCAGGAGTTGGTAAAATAGATCCTTCAATATACTAATCAATATTTTAGGATAAATTCTGGGACAGTTTTTTAAGCTGTCCCTTTTTTTTTATTAACTAATATGTTAACTTGCTATTATCGATAATTAATAATATAATAAATATGAAGTTAAGATGATTAGATTTGTCGACTAATATATTATTTTAAAAATGAGGTAAAAAGTGGCAATAGGTCAATCCAGGATACTTGGTGTTAAAACGTGGCAGAATTTATTCATAAAATCAGATCCTTCATATGGAAATTTAATTGCCAGTGTGCTTCAAACCATTTTTAAGAATAAATATATTTCATTATTAAGCTTAATAAAATCAATTGAAAGCAATTCCTCAATATTAATTTCAGGAGAAGGGGCACTTGATTTATTGCCGAAATATCTTGAACCATTGATAATAATCCCGAAATATTACATTTCAAATAACCCGATGGATTATAACAGTGAGGATATTCTTGAAAGCATCTATTATGAAGCGGTTCTTAATATCAGATGTGATTTTTTAATTACATTCGATAAAACCAAAGTGAGCGATCTATCGGAAGAGTTCATGAAAAAAGTTGATAATACAATTGATATTGTTAGAAATAATAATAGAAATATTATTATCAATTATTTATTGAAAATGATATCGGAAGGGCAGTATTTTATACCTCAGGAATTTCTGGAAAAGGGTATTTTTGAAGAGAAGATCCCGAAAACAAAATACTCGATTAAAGATATTTTTAATAAATTTAATATTAATGAAACCAATAACTTTAATATCCTGCTGAATCTGGCAAACAGGAATAGTGAAACAAATGAAACTGAGAGCAATATGAAGATTTTGAATATCCCTTTTACAGCCTTTCATATTAATAATTATCTGACCAGACTCTATCAGGATATTTGCAGAAAAAAATATAATATCGGAAAGAGTGATCTGCATGTGAAATTTCTATTTTTAAATTCCGAATATTTTTTATCAAACAGTAAAAAGACAGTATATGAAATACTTGCTGAAAATACATATTATGAATATTTTTTTGACTCAAGAACTGATGATCTTGAAGTAAAAGAGAATATTTTTAAAACAATTAAGGACAGGCTGCTCAATGATATAAACGCTCTTTATAAAGAAATTTTTAATATCAAAAAGAACAATTTGTCAAAGGATATGAATTCGGAATTTGATGATGAGCCTGTTTTTGATGTACATGAAAAAGGGTCGATTAAGAAACAGATATTGAGGATATTAAAGAATGATAAAACCCCGACAAGGGAACTTGCCATTTTAAACAGCCTTGATGTTGACAGATTATTAATTAAAAAAACATTCATTGATACTTTAAAAAATCTTTCAAATCCTTTTTTAAATAAAGTCATAGATACTTCATCAATAAATCTGTTAAAGCAATACCTGGTTTCCAATTACGGAGATAACTTTAAGGATAATATAAGCAATGAAGTGTCCGAACTGATTGAGAAAAAACTTCTGGATTTCATTAAATCAACTCAATGTAATTTTATTGAGTATTTTTCACAGCTTGTGGCAAAAATTGCGGAAGCCACAGGAGAAAAAGAAGCTGTAGTTGAAAATGTTATTTTAAATTCATATCTATATAAAAACTTCTTTTTCATCAGGTTCCTAAAGAAATCAAAAAGTATGCCTGCTTTTACATTTCATAATTTATATAATCAGCTAAACAGGGAGTCCTATTTGATCATGCGTGAAGGAAATGAGGATGACAAGGTTATTATTCCATTTATCAAAATAAAGGAGTTCCTTATTTATTTGTTATCCGAAGAAATTACCATTGCGTGGGAAAAACTCTCCGGGCTGTTTGATGAAATTTTACAGATAATCAGCCAGAATATTTTTAAAGCAAGCCAGAATAAAATGAATGTCACTATGTTTGTTGTCGGACAGGATTTTAACATTACAATAAAAGAGAATCAGACTCTAAGGGATTTCCAGATCCAGAAGATCGAAGAGATAGAGTATGTTTTTCAGGACATTGAACATGATAAATTAAAAACAATTTTATCAGAGCTGTATAATCTTCATCAGAGAACAGGATTCGGATTTGACAATAAAAAGGATTTCAATGAATTAATTCAAGTTTATTATAAAAGACAGGGAGAATATTTTTTGTTTAAGAGCAAATCAGACAGATATTATGAATTGACTTCAGATGAAAATATATTGACATCTATCTTAAAGAAAATTTTTTTCTGGCTGCCCAGAGCTTTGAATGAATTAAGATTAAGGAAAGTAACTATTAAAAATAAAACAGTGGAAAAGAAAGCATCTTATCATTATATTAATCAGAAAACGGAGTCCGGTATTTATAGTGATGAAAAAGAGATTCTTGATATCAAGGATAGAATCTCAAGTTTTATTGATTTTAATAAAAAAGTTGAGAATACGATTTTAAATGATGCAAAAAAGAAAAAGATTGAAAAAAGCGGACAAAACATATCGGTTCCCGCATTGATTGAAGCGGATGATAAGGAATTAAAACTCTTTGATTTCATTAAAATTTATATTAAGAAAAATAAAAATGTAATTTTTACCCATAATCCCGATCTGCAGGATGAACAGGTAGTAATTTATGTAAAGGACAATGTAAACAGGTATTTATTGAAAAAAGATACAAAAGAGCTTAACACAATTGATGAATACAGCACCCGGTATTTTTTGATCAATAATCTCATAAAAAAACATTATCTTGTAAAAAAAGAATTCATATCACTGGAAAAGAACAAGAAAATGTATGGTCTATATTTTTCACCGTCATATATTTTTTATAATCCTGATTGATCAGATATATTCAATTTTAAGCCTTAAAGAGAGAACATTATAAATTAATTTTACCAGGGTTTTTTTCATTTCAACCCTGTTCTTTATATCATTAAACAGGCTTATCATTGTTTTAAAAATCCCTATGATTTTTTCATCTATCCATGGATCAAAATCCTTGATATCAGCAGTTGAAACAAAAAGCAATTTTCCTTTGCCGTTTATATAATTGGTTTTGTTCAAGCTTATTGTTATTTCAAACTTTTTATCAATGTTGTCTGAATAAAGATATTTTTCACTGGAAGTTATAAATGCAAATGATAATAATAATGTCAAAAATTTGTCTATTGAATTGATAACCTGTACTCTTTCATCTCCTGTTATTTTATTGTCATCAGCCAGATTTTTTATGATGGTTTTTTTTATTTCGATCAACATTTGAACCATCAGGGGATAAAATCTTTCAGCATCAATTTTTTGACTTTCAAAATCAACATAATCATTCTTTAACACACCGTTTATGACAAAATCGCCGTGTCTGTCAAAATTAATTTTTGTGATCATAGTTTTACCTGTTTAAATATATTTGATTAAATAATAGCATATCTTAATATAAAAAAGCAATATATGAAAAATAGGCATTAAATTAATTTATTTTATATAAAGTTGATAACTCACTTCACTTCTTCCAAGTACGTATCTCATTGCCTTCCGGCATCCATCCCTTCTGCAAAGGGCACAAAGACCT
>JAFGQB010000014.1 GCA_016935915.1 Spirochaetota bacterium | reverse complement strand
GTATTTGCCTGATATATATCAAGTATCTGACCTGATCTAGATCAACTGTCTAACCTGAACTAGTTCAGGTATTTGCCTGATATATATCAAGTATCTGACCTGATCTAGATCAACTGTCTAACCTGAACTAGTTTAAATTTTTGCCTGTCAGTTGTCAACTACTCATGCTTGATGAAATCAAGCATTCTTTGATAAATATTTTTCTTCCAGTTCTTCAATAAGATGATGATATTCCTCATGTTTGCCCGGACCGATCTTTTCTGTTTCTATCTTTTCAAATTCTTCAAACAACTCATTCTGTAACTCATCCGAAAGCACGGAATCCGCCATGTTGAAAAGAATATTATTTTCTTTTTCAATATGGTTACTCAAAAGTTCAACGTATTTTTGCCCGTTCTCTATTAATTCAGCTCTATTATTCTTTACATTATTACTATAATCTTTTAAAGCTTCACTCATGTTTTTTATAAAGCCTCTGCCGATCTGATGCTCGGTTAGCATTATATCTATCGGTCCGTTATCTTTTGGTATACCGGCCATTTCCATATTGGGAAATAAAATATCCTCCTCTTTACCATGATGACATTTATCAACGAATCCCCTTAAGAATTCAATGATCTTTTCAAACTCATCTTTATCCAGTTCTTTTTCCCCTGAAAGATTTTTAATTATCCTTTCAATAACTTGAAGCATGATTAAAATCCCTTCATGTTCATCTTTCAATTGTTTTGTTGCTCTCATAATATTATTCCTCCTTATTAAAAATTATAGCTTTACAGTTAAAATATAGTATTATTTAAATAAAAAAGATGTAACATATGTTACAATTTTTCAAAGAAAATCATATAATCATATATGATACTATTCTGTATCAACATAAATAAAATGCAAATTAATTATAAATAACTATTATTTTAATTAAATTTTGTTATTGTTTAAATATAAAAAAAACCTATCCGGAGTAAAAATGCTTTATAGAATTATGCCAAAAATCAACAAAAAGCTGTCAATACTGGGAATGGGCTGTATGCGTCTGCCTCTGACAGATAAAAAATCGCCGAAAAGCATAGATGAAAAAAAGGCAGCCGGGATAGTGCATTATGCAATTGACAATGGCATCAATTATTTCGATACTGCCTACCCTTATCATGAAAGGGAAGGAGAAAAGTTTATAGGTAATGCTTTAAAGGGTAACTTGCGGAAAAAAGTTTATATTGCAACCAAACTTCCCACATGGTCAGTGAATGAGTTCTCAGATATGGAAAAATTCCTTGACGAACAGCTTATTAATTTAAAAACAGAAAATATAGATTTTTACCTTTTCCATGCATTGAACAGAAAACGCTGGGAAGTATTGAAAAGAGTCAATTTTGAAAAGTTCATAGATACAGCAATAAAAAAAGGAAAAATCGGGCATATTGGCTTTTCTTTTCATGACGACAGGGAAATATTCATGGAAATAATCAAAAGTTATGAATGGGAATTCTGCCAGATTCAGTTCAATTACCTGAATGAAGAATTTCAGGCTGGTATTGAAGGATTAAAATATGCACACCAAAATGGGCTTGGAGTAATAATCATGGAACCGCTTTTAGGAGGAAAACTTGCAGACAACTTACCTGAAAACATCATTAAACTTTTTAACAAGTTAAGCAAAAAATTAAGCCCTGCACAATGGGGACTGAAATGGATATGGGATAAACCTGAAGTATCAGTAGTATTAAGCGGTATGTCCAACATTGAACAGCTAAAGGAAAATATAACTGCTGCAGACTCTATCGGCGCTGATTCATTATCAAAAGAGGATATGGAAATATTCGAATTGATAAAAAATGAATTTAATAAAAACAAACAGATACCATGCACATCATGCGGCTACTGCCAGCCCTGTCCCTCCGGTGTCAATATCCCTACATGCTTCAATAGATATAATGGAGCTAACATTTTCGGCAACTTTGATGAAGCAAAAATAGGATACTTAAGATTTGTTGTGGAGTCTGAACAGGCAAAAAACTGTACATCATGCAGGATTTGTGAAGAAAAATGTCCTCAATCCATTGAAATCAGTAAAGAAATGGATCTTTTAAAAAAATTCTTCCATCAATAATTTTTTAGTTTCTAATAACCGGCTCTTATTTCACATTTGATGCCGCTGTCCAAAACAACTTTTTTCATTTCTTCAAGTTTGCCTAAATGATAGGGGATGATTTCCGACCACTCAGGTTCCAGAGTATTTTGTGCCCTAAATTGTGATAAAACATATTTTTTAGTCCCTTTTAATCCTTTGACAATTTCTTTAATATCATCAATATCAACCATATAAGGAACAACCGTTGTTCTAAACTCATGGTCAATACCGGAATTAATTATCCAGTTTATAGACTCTTTTAATTTTTTCTCCAGATCTCCCCTTCCCTGATAACCTGCATAATGATATTTTTTAAATGAAGTTTTAATATCCATTGCAATATAATCTGCATCAGTTTTTTTTAAATTTAGTGGAAAGCTGCCGTTTGTGTCAATCTTGATTTTAAAACCTAAGGATTTTATAATTTTAATGTCATCTATGATTTCATTGTTCATTAAAGGTTCTCCCCCTGTGAAACATACACCTTCAAGGAGTTTTTTCCTTTTTTTTAGGAATTCCACAATTTCATCAATGCCAATAGGTGTCAATTTGTCTTTCTCATTAATTAATTCCGGATTATGACAATAGGGACATCTGAAGTTACAACCGTAGGTAAATAGAGTACAGGCTACTTCGCCGGGGTAATCTATTAATGTATGTTTTTGTATTCCGTAATAAGTCATAAGTATATCTAGTTTTTACAATCTATTAATATTAAATGTAACCACTTAAAAACACTCAAGATCACAGAGTATTAATTGAGAATTTAACTATTATCACTAAAAAAAAAATAAAATTCATTATTAAATTATATTATTCAATAATTAATATAATAGGTCGAATTTCGAATAAAAATATAATAAACAGATAGTCTTTTAGACATTCAGTTTTTCTGTCATTGC
>JAFGQB010000119.1 GCA_016935915.1 Spirochaetota bacterium | reverse complement strand
AGAGTTTCATGCAAGGATTCACAAACCGGAGGCTTTTGCCAGAATGCTGTATGATTTAAACAGCTTTATAAATCCAAGACTCTATGTGATGGACGGTATTGTATCAATGGAAGGCAATGGTCCCAGAGGGGGAGATTTAAGGAATACAAATGTGCTTCTTTTTTCAGATGATCCAGTTGCACTTGATATTACTGCATGCAGGATAATCAATCTTAATCCTTCAATCGTTCCGGTTTTAAACCATGCAGAAAAATTAAATAATTATGAAATAGAGATTGTCGGTGATAAAATAGAAAACTTTTTCACAAAGGACTTCAAGATTGAAAGACCGCAGCAGATTGTGTTTCTGCTGAAAGGAATGATTAAAAAATTATTGAACAATACTATAGTAAGGAAGCCTTACATTATTAAGGAAAAGTGTATAAAATGCGGTATGTGCATAAATATCTGCCCTGTCAAACCTAAGGCTCTCATTTTTAAAAAAAGGGGCAATCCTCCGGTTTATAACTATTCAAGATGCATAAGATGCTACTGCTGTCAGGAGATCTGCCCTGAGGGAGCAGTTAAATTGAAAAACCTTTTTAATTTTTTAAGGAAGATTATAAGAATATAAGTAAAGAAAAAATACAACATGTGGGGAAGGAAGTGATTTTTTAAAATCATTAGAATTTAGTTTTTATTTTGATTATAAAGCATTTAATATAGAACTATAAGTTTGTTCTGAATATTTTTGATTTTCTATGGCTAAGACTATTGTACTTGCAATAATTTCCAACATAATTTGATCCTCATCTAAAAAACAACTTGGTTGCATTGGCTTTTTGTTTTCAACTTTTAGTACACCTATTGTTTTATCCCCAATTCTTAATGGTACTCCAATAGGCGAGTAGCTAACCCAATTTTTTAAATTATCTCTAACAACATCATTATAGAGACCTTCCCATCCTTTTTTTTGATCTTCAATTTTTTCATGCCTATCAAATTTGACACTCCTACTAGTTTTCCATATACCACCAGTAAGTCCTTGACCTTTTTTATATTTAGCTACCCCTATACGAAATTTTTCAAATCCTTCCCCTGCAACCATAATAATATGATCTTGCTTTTTTAAAGGTTCTGTTCCGCTTTGCTCTAAATACAAAGAACATGCTTGTGCATCGGTAAATTTCATAGCAATTTGTACTGCTGCATTATACAACCGATTGGGTTCCTGACTTTCTACTAATTTTGTTGTAATTTCCTCAAATATAGATACAAATTTATAAATTTTTGTTTTATTCATAGTTTAATAGTCCTAATATTTAATTAAAAGAATTCTTGGAAATTTATTACAGCTGAAATTCTTTGATCATAATTTTTGATTAAAAAATATAAAATATTGAGGCTCTAGCAAAAATCCTTTTCGATGAATTGTCGTCCTTTTTTTGTCATCTTCGTCAGAAAAGTGTCTTAAAATGCTCACATATTAAAGATATGCTGCGCTTTTAAAACACTTTACTTCCTTTCCGAGCCAATGGGCAAGGGATTAGCCCTTGTCTTCAAGTTGGCAATTTACAACAACAAACCAGTTTTCATTGTTTCAAAAACAAAACCTAAAGACAGTCCGTTATATTCTGTCTATCATTCCAGTTTATTCGGCATTATTGACGGTTGGTGGTGTGTCCCTCCAGTTTATCAGGAAACAGGTCTTTGCGTTGAGGCGGTTTAATCTGACTCTCTTTTAATTCATGAAAGGAGAAATAAAAATATGAAAGAAATAATTATTAAAAAAATTGAAAATAAGGACGAGTTTTTTATTGCATATATTAAAAATTCAGTCTTAAATGCTTCTTTTTCCGTGTGCTTTACAGATTCCATTCTCGGAGCGATTGCACTAACGGACTTTTTCAAGATGTTAAAATCAAAATATGAAAAGGAAACGATTGAATTTGTCATTTCCGATGATGAAATTAATATTAAAAATCAATGTTTGCTGGATGAAATTCAAGAACAAGGGGGACAAATATGAATATTTATGAAATCGTAACTGGTAAAATTATTGAATGTCTTAATCAGGGCGTTGTGCCATGGGAAAGGGATTGGTTATCCGTCCCTTTTTCAAATTACTGCACAAAAAAAGCATATCAGGGATTAAATCAACTTTTGTTAACAGCTCAAAATATTTTAAATAAAAAATATTATTCATGTCCTTACTGGCACATATGGAAACAGGTTAATAATTTAGGCGGATTTGTGAGGAAGGGAGAAAAAGCAAGCATAATCATTTATTATGACAGCAAAATTATTGAAGTTGAAACGGAAAGCGGAAAAGGTGAGAAAGAAATCACTGAAAAGAAAATCAGTTTTGTAAGATATTATTCGGTCTTCAATCAGGAGCAGACAACAGGAATTCCAGAAATTGAGTTTAACAATAATGAGCATAAAAAAAATTGCAAGGATAATTAATAATCTGAAAGAAAAGCCAGTTGTCAGATACGGTACAAATCCTGCATATAATCCTAAAGAGGATTATATAATCATGCCTGCAATAAAATATTTTAAATCGAGTGAGAGTTATTTTTTTACGCTGTGGCATGAATTAATTCACTTCAGCGGACACGAAATGATGCTTAACAGATTTAATTCAAAATCATTGAAATTTGCGTCAGGTGATTATGCTAAAGAGAAGTTAATCGCTGAACTCGGTAGCAGTTTTCTCTGTCATTTAACGGGAATAGAAAAAGAAATTATCAAAAATCAGGCTTCGTATATAAAAGACTGGCTGGAAGTTTTGAACAACGATAAAAGATTAATTATAACAGCTTCCAGTCAGGCGCAAATGGCAGTTGATTATATTCTTTCTGTCTGCAACAGTGCCGTTAATCAGGCAACCGATATTGAACCGTTTAAAAAAGCAAGTTAGGAATTATTTAAGACGGATGATACGTCGGTATTGTCCGTCTTTTTTTTTAAAAACCGTTTAAGGTAAATATCAATAGAAGAAAACTTTCAAGACCAGATTATATAAGCTCTATTAGTTTGTCATCACAGCTTCTTCAAAAAACTGCCCCTTCCGCTCTTCCTCTGAAAACCTCTTTATTTTATTATGGATTGACGATGATGAGTATAAAAGTCTGGAAAGAAAAGAATTCTAAAACTTCCTGTCTTTTATTTTTTGCTATTGTCTGCCTGTAACGAATATAAAAAAGCTTTGTAGAATCAGGTCAGAGGAATAATAAACCATTTAATACCTATAAAATATATTTTTGTCAAGACAGTTTTTAATAACTCATTTAATTTATCCTATCCTTTTAATAGAATATACTAATTCTTTATTGTTAGTAAATTTTATAATTAATTTATATTCTTTATCTTTATCAAAAATAATTTTTGATTTAATTAACCAATAATATTCATTAATATTATGAGCTATGCCTTTTTTTCTTTCATATTCAGTAGATGGAACCAAAACAACTGCTGGAATATAAATTGTTTTTTCTAATATTGAATTATTTCCTTCTAATATATCAAAATTATTGAAAATTTCATTCTCTGGTATCTCTAAGGGTGATATAACTATTACTAATAGATAGTTATAATTGATATTTTCAGAGTCTTTAATATAATTATTTATATCAAATTGAGGATATTTATTAAAAGCCTTTTTAACATGATCTGCATTATGTATTAACATGATTGCAGGTTGAAATATATGATATTCTTTCATAAAAGAATTTTTTCTAATATAATCATCCGTAGATTTATCTCTTTTAACTTCTTGAGAAAGTAAACATCCAATAAAGCAACAAAAAAATAACACTATTATGAAAATTTTATTCATTCAATTCTCCTCTAAATATTTATTTATATAATATAATTTTGAAATCCTGATTTGTCAACTAATAACATAAGAAAGAAATAATAAAAAAACAGAAAAAAATCGAAATAAAATATCGATTAAATCCTTCCGCCGGAGAGAGAAAAAGAAAATAAAAATATTTTTAATCATGTCAAAAATTAAAAAAACTAAAAATCCGAACTGCTTAAAATTAATAAAAAATTTCATTCCCACCCCAATACCCTTTAGGCGAATTTTCCGCCCCCTTGAAAACAGCTCTATCGCAAACTTACATTGATGACAAAGACAATTGTCGTTAAAAAAGCAATTTGTTGTACTCTACGATAGGAATTATTCTGTTGTTTTAATAAAATTACTAAATTGAATATT
>JAFGQB010000118.1 GCA_016935915.1 Spirochaetota bacterium | reverse complement strand
CTTACTACAAATTATGATGAATATCTGACAAATTTGATAAATTCCAACAAAAAGGGTGGTAATAAAAATGATCAAAGGATTGCAAAAGATATTTTTCATTCCAGGAATAATCCGATACTGGAAAAAAATTTTCTGCCTATTTATCATGTACACGGCTTTATTCCGACACCTGAAACAATTATAAGGATAAAACCCGAAAATGTTGTTCTTGCACAGGATGAATATTTTCAAAACATGTTCGAACCGTATTCATGGCAGACCACCTGCCAGCTTCATTATCTTATGAATTACACTTGCATATTTATCGGGGCATCGCTGAGCGATTGGAATGTTTTAAGACTGATATCCAATGCTAATAAATATACCGACAGCAACGAACGCTATGTTTTCATAAATGATTATTATGATTCAATAAAATACTTTTTTAATTCTGAAGATTCTGTTATCGATAAAGGTGATAAATTAGACAGTGGTGATTTGGAACTTTTCAATGAACTTATGACAAAAACCAGATCAACGATTTTTAACAGTTTCAACATTAAAACAATTAATTACGGCAAAGATCATAATAACGTAAATATTTTTATAAATGATATGTTTAACGAAATAAATAAAAAAGGAGAATGAAAATAAATAACATGAACAATAACTATAAAACCAATATCAAAGAACTCGATCTATTATTGAACAATAAAGGTATTGTTTTACCCGAATCCAGTTCTATTGAAGGTAAAAACAAAAACGGCATTATCATACTTATAAAAGGCAGACCCGGAGTCGGCAAATCGACATTAGCTATGCAGCTAGCATACGGATTGACGGAAACAATTTTAAAAAAAAGTAAAAAAAATAAATTTAACGAATGTTATTATTACAGCCTTGAACAGGATATAATTGATATTCAGGAAAAATTATATTACATTACCATAGAAAAAATAATTTATGACACTTTTGATAATTACTTTATCGAATTATTTAACGACAAATATTTAAATAAAATAAAAATTTATGCTGAAAAAATAAAAAAAAATGCCATCAACTTATTAAAATTCATTTATGCAAAAAAAGAAAAACTTATTTTTAAAATCAATAATAAGTATTTGCAAAATGAACTTAATAATTTATTTTGCTTTTGTATCGATAAATACTATGATTTATTAAAATATTTTTTTTATAAAGATAAAAAAAAAGGTGCCACAAATACAAATACAGTTTCTATTGATAAATTGATAAATGAATATTTCAAAATCATTGAAAAAAAATATGAAGCCGATGAAATTTCAAAATTGAAGAATACTTATTTAAATTTCAACGATGATATTGAGAAAAAATTAAATATTTTTATAAATACAATTATCAATAAAAATGAAAACAATAAATATCAAAGAAGAATTTTTTATAATATATTCAACGCAATTCATAAATTGATATATATAAAATTTTACAGATCGATTGAATCAGAAAATTTAGAAGCACCGGTTTATTCCAATACATCGCAAAATTTATATTATGATATAAATAATTTCTGTAAAACCTATTTCGATAAAGAAAAAGAACAATGCCCTCTACTTGTAGTTGATGGTTTGAATATTTTGTCCAAAGAAGAAAAGGACATTATCAATATCCATAACCTCATGGACACTCTGCGCAAGACAGTAAACATTTCAATAATAATATATGAACCCGAAGTAAATGAGAATCTCTATATTGAATATATTTCAGACCTTGTTATTGATATGCATTCAGTGATGCTTGATGAGTCCGTGAAATTTCAAAGTTATGAATTAATGATAAGCAAAGCAAGGTACCAGAATATAGTGATAGGATGGCAGCAGTATAAAATAAAAAGTTCTGGTATAAAAATTTATCCTTCTATTCATTATCTTTTGCATAAAGAAAATAAAAACAATGAATCTCCTCAAAGAGATCTTTTAAATGAAGCAAAAATAAACTTAAAAGATTGGGAGAAAATAAATAAAATAAAAAACAAAAATATATTAATTCCGAAAGTCATCAGCAGTAAAAATTATGAAGAAATAATAAAAAAATTAAATGATAAAGATAAAAATTTTATCTATGATAATTATCCGCCAAAATTCAATAATCAATTATATATATTAAAACCCGGAATAGATAGGAAAAATGAAAAAAAAATTTCCGAAATATTAAATTCAATCAAATTTATTGGAAATGAACCTCCAGTTTCAATTATTGAACATCTTATTGGTCAAAAAATCAAACACGGAAATAGTGCAGTTTTATTGGGACCAAGAGCATCATTTAAGACTGAGTTGACACTTGATTTTTTACAGGGCGGTACGATCGCAGAAGAAAACGGATTAATAATAGACCTCATGGACAATCTTCCTCAAAAAGAAGAAATCGTGAATCTCTGCATATGGAGAAAAAAAAATAAAAACAGACGAGTCTGCAGCCAAAAAGAAAAAAATAAAGAAAAATGTTTATCAAGGATATATTTGTTCCAGCAAAAACCGGGACTGGTATCTGTAGCGGAATTTATCGACTATTTGTCTGATCTTATCAATAATTTAAAATCCAAAGGAATTAAAATAAACAGGGCTGTTTTCTGGGACTTGACACAGCTTGAGTACAGGTTTCCCCAACTGGTCAAAAATCCTCTATTTATGACCAGCTTTCTTAATTTCTTCAGGAACAATGACATTTCAGTCTTATTCATGGGATCAGGTAACTCTCAATTATCCAAATCAGCTGCAGCTATGGCTGATAATGTTATCTATATATGGAAAGACCGGCAATATTTTCCGGATGATCATTTGGAAATTTATAATAATTATATCAGGAATGAAAACAAAAAAGATAAAGTTTTTGAAGATAATAAAAAAAAGATAAATATCAAAGCTCTTAAGAATATATTCGAAGAAGAATATTTAATTTTTTACATTGAACGAAGTGAAGGTAAATCCAGCCATGGCAAAAGCATACATAACATAAGCACGGATAAAATTAGCAAATGGCAGTCATGCGAAGAAAAAATAATAAAATTCGATGATATAAACCATGAAATCGATATCAATTATTTCAAATATTCACCTGATATGTACAAAGAGATAACAGAAATCCAGGGCATGCAGTAAATATTAAGCCGATTAAAGCCTAATGTGTCAACACTTGCAATTATAACCCATTTAATCCCCTTACTTCCCCTTTGAGAAAGGGGACTTGCTGCATCTTCACCCCCTTTTTCAAAGTCCTCTTCTTCTCCCACACCCCCTTTTTCAAAGGGGGCATGGGGGATTT
>JAFGQB010000117.1 GCA_016935915.1 Spirochaetota bacterium | reverse complement strand
GTTTCTACAGCATTTATCCAGTATTGGTTTCTTATAAAATCTTTGGATCCTATATAATCTAATCCAAAAGTAAACCAGCTTTTAGTAAGTTCAAATCCTGTTTTAAAACCAAAATGAAATGTATTATCTTTCATCTTTTCGCCTTTATATTCATATTCATTATCAAATCTTTGAAAATAACTATAAAAATACGGCTTAAATAAATAATATGATGCATTTAAACCTGCAAAAAAAGTATGGGTTGAGGATTTATCATTTTTATAATCTGAATATATTGGATTTTCTAATAACAGATTATATTCAAAATAAAGATTTAAAAATAATTTTTGTGAGTTCTTTTTAACAAAAAATTGCATAAATTCAAAACCGATACTTCCAAGTAATTCATAATTATATCCGTTATATTCTTCAGTTGAAGGATTATAAAAAAAATCAAAAAAAGTCTCAAGCTTTAATGATATGCCTGAGTTTAAATATGCTGCAAAATAAAGATAGGGACGAAATTTAAAATTTATAATAGAATATGAATGAAAAATAATGAAATGATGATAACCTAATGTTAAATTTATATTATTATTAATTAAGAAGATATTATCAAATCCTAAAGACAATGTATCATAGAAAAGTTCTTTAATTTCCACATATATTAAATTTTTAGTTATATCATCATAATAATGAAAAGCTCCTGAACCATTGTAAGTTAAAATATTATTAATCCAAAATTTAGGAATATACCATTTACTTAAGAATTGAATGGTTCCTTGAGTTTCAAAGTCATTATTTATCGAGTCAGCAAAATATTCATGATCAGAACTGAAACTTATAAGGTCTTTGGCATAAATGTTAAAATCAGGTTTAAAAACCATTTGATTCTTTGTATAAGCAGTTATAGATAATATAAGAAAAAATAATACCAATAATTTTGTTTTTTTCATTATTAATCTCCAATTTAAACTTTTTATTGTCAAGATATACAGATAAAAAATTTTTTAAGAGTTTAATATAAATAAAATTCAATTTCAAGGTTTTTTATTTACTTTTTTAAAAAGATTTTTATCATATTATTTATTATCAAATATTTTTTTCAATATCTTTATTTTTACATAAAAATATGTTAAATTATACTAAGGTTTTTTATGGATTTAAAAGATAAAAACATAATTTTATGCGTTTCGGGTGGTATAGCGGCATATAAAGCAGCAGGACTTGCCAGTTTCTTGAAAAAGCAGGGTGCCAATGTTTATGCGGTTATGACCAAAAATGCTCTTGAGTTTATCAAGCCTTTAACATTTAAAACTGTTACCGGTAACAAAGTAACAACAAATATGTTCGATGAATCTGATTTTGTTCCTCATATAAGTTTAGCAGACCTTGCAGATTTAATTATTGTTGCGCCTGCTACTGCAAATATTATTGCAAAAGCTGCGCATGGCATTGCTGACGATATGGTTTCAACATTACTTTTGTCAAGCAATGCAAAAAAAATCATAGTTCCTTCAATGAACTCAAAAATGTACCTAAATCCGATCACTCAAAAAAATATTAAACTTTTAAAAGAAAATGATTATTTTATTATGGAACCTGATATAGGTTTATTGGCTTGCGGATATGAAGGCATAGGCAAGTTTCCTGACATAGAAAAGATTTATGGATTTTTACTTCAAATATTATCTGGCAAGAAATCCTATTTTACAGGTAAAAAAATTTTAATAACATTAGGCGGCACCATAGAGGATATAGATCCTGTACGTTATATTTCAAACAGATCAAGCGGTAAAATGGGTTTTAATCTGGCAGAAGAATTCATTGCAAGGGGAGGCAATGTTACATTGCTTATAGGCAATATATCTGAATTATTATTAAGCAGTTTTAAATCAAAATATCCTAAAACCAAGATCATCAATGTTAGATCAAGCAATGATCTCTATGATAAAGTCATAGGATTTGAGAATGATTTTGACATTTATTGTATGGTAGCTGCAGTTGCAGATTATATGCCTGATTATAAAGCTGATAAGATAAAAAACAAAAACGGAATAGAGCTGAAACTTAGTGCCACAAAGGATATCCTTGCGTCATTAAAAAAACGAAAAAATGCTTTATACATAGGTTTTGCTGCTGAAACTGAAAACCTAACAAAAAATGCAAAAGAAAAGTTAAAAAATAAAAATCTGGATTTTATCATTGCAAATATAGTTAAGGGTGAAAAAAATGCCATTGGAAATGATAATGCAGAAGTTGTGATATTAAATAAATATAACGAGGAAGAATTTAGGATTGATTATAATGATAAAAAGTTTATTGCACAAAATATTATTGATTATATAGAAAAATTAGGAAAGTTTATTTAATTATCTATAATTTAATACATATCAGGACTGGATTTCATTATTTCACGTGGTTTTGAGCCGTTTTGGGGACCTAATATCCCTCTTTTTTCCATTTCTTCGATTATTCGCGCGGCTCTGTTATATCCGATACTGAGCCTTCTCTGCAGATATGATGCAGAAGCTTTATGAGTCTGATAAATTATTTTCAATGCTTCTTCGAATAATGGTTCATCATTTTCATTGTAATAAAGATCATCATCTTCATTTTCCTCTTTAATGAAATCGTCAATATTAATATAATTAGGAGTTGATATGCTTTTCCAATGGTCAGTTATAAGATCGACTTCTTCCTTTGATAAAAATGCACCCTGTATCCTGATAGGGAAGGGTTGAGTAGGACTTATATAGAGCATGTCTCCCTGACCGAGAAGGTTTTCGGCACCTTTCTGGTCCAATATTATTCTTGAGTTCATTAATGAAATAACCTGAAATGCGATACGCGCCGGTATGTTAGCTTTTATTAAACCGGTAATTACATCGGTAGATGGACGTTGGGTTGCCAAAATTAAATGAATGCCTACAGCTCTGGCTTTTGCAGCAAGGCGTGCAAAAATAATCTCTGCCTCTTTTCCTGATGTATTCATAAGATCGGCAAATTCATCAACAACTGCCACGATGAATTTAAGGTCCTCAAGATTTTGATTTTTACTCTTTATCTTTCTCTTTTGATACTCAACAATATCTCTTGCTCCGACTTCATCCAAAAGTATATATCTTCTGTCCATCTCATACATCAGATATTTCAGTGCCTGAATGGCTTTTTTTGGTTCATAGATAACAGGAGTCAATAAATGAGGAATGTTGTTATACGGTTTTAATTCTACAATTTTGGGATCAATAAGCAGTAACCTTATATCATCAGGACTTTTACTGAACAAAATTGATGCGATTATTGAATTAACACAGACTGATTTACCTGAACCTGTAGCGCCTGCTATCAACAGATGAGGCATTTTATATAAATCAATTACTATTATATTTCCATGAATATCTTTTCCGAGTCCTATGGGAATGTGAAATTCTGTTTCTGTAAAATCTTCGTTTTTTACTATCTCTTTAAATTTTACAAGCTGCCTTACTCTGTTGGGTATTTCTATACCTACCACTTTTTCGCCTGGTATGGGTGCGATGATACGTATGGATTTAGCGGCTAACCTCAATGCAAGGTTATTAGAAAGACTTTCAATTTTTTGGAGTTTAATGCCCGGAGCAGGTATCAATTTATAGAGAGTTACAACCGGACCGTTTATGATTTCGGTTACTTTTGCATCAATATCAAACTCTTTCAATGTTTCTTCCAATGTTCTGGCGCTTTCTTTATGTTCAGCGATAAAACTGTTTTTATCCAAATTATTATAGTTTTCCAAAATATCTGATTCGGGCAGCTCATAATCCTGAAACTGGCTTAAGTCTTCATTTTGATAATTATTAAAATTATTTTTCTTTTTATTCAGTTGATTAAAACTTTCAAAATCAGTTTCATCAAGATCATCAAAAAATTGTTCATTGCCTGCATCATTTATAATATTATTGTTTTCAGATGATTTCCAAGTTTTCGGCCATTCCTCTTTTAATGTTTTAAAATAAATTTCATTGTTTCTATCATTTAAAATTTCATTTTGATTATTAATAAGTTTGATCTCCTGATATTCTTCTTTAGATTCATCTTCATTTATCAATTGAAATTGCCTTATTTTAGCATTATCCCTGGGAATTACAGGGATTTCAGTTCGATTATTATTATGTTCATATATTATTTTAGACATCAAAGGTATTTTTTTATTCAATTTGTTGTTTTTTTCATGTTTATTTTTTACATCATAAACTATTTTTTTGTTACTGTTTTTTTTATTATAGCCGGTATGATTTTTGTCCGGATCAAAATTCGTTAAAGAAATAAAAAATTTTCCGATAAAATTTTTTGCTGGAAATAACAGAAAAAATAAAGATGTTAAAAGCCATAAAAAGTAAATAAATGAAGAATATAGAAAACCGAGAGAAGAAAAATATTTTGATAAACTTATTCCATAAACTCCGCTGTAAATATTTTTGATATTATAAGACTCAATGAATGGAGAAATAAAAAGAGCAATAAGAATTAATCCTGTTGAAGTAAAAAATTTATTTGATCTTTCAAATGGAGATATTAATAAAAGTTGAATAAATAAAAATACGGTAAAATAAAAATAAATAAAATTTCCCAGTAAATTATAAAAACCTGACTTATAATATTCTGATAAATTGTAAAATAATTTATTGTTATTTAAATCATTGTCCAAAAAAAGAAAAATAGAAAATATGGAATAAAAAATCAGAAAAATGTAAATCAGATTTAAAAATTTTTTTCTATTCAAAATTTATACACCTCTAACATTATCAGGTTAAATAAAAATATAAACAAACAGCAATAGGTATTATCAGATAAATTGAAAATATCCAGAATTTACCTGTTTTAATTAATTTAATCAGGAGTTTTAATGCAATAAATCCTGATATAAAAGCGCCGATAATACCGATAAGCATTATTAAAAAATAGTTTGAACCGCTCATCATTAATATTTCGTCACTTTTAAAATTTTTAATAAGCTTAAAAATTTTTAATAGTGAAGCACCAATTATTAATGGTATGCTTAATAAAAAAGAAAATCTTGCGGCATCAACTCTATTGACTTTTAAATATAAAGCTGATGATATTGTGCTTCCTGAACGAGAAACCCCGTATAATACTCCGATTGCCTGAAATATTCCTATTATCAAAGAATCAAGGATTGATAATTCAACCAGTTTTTTATTGTTTTTTTTGATAAATTTCGTCAAAATCAGAAAAAAAGCTGTTAATAAAAAACATGAACCAAGCAGTAAGAAATACCATTTAGGTGTACTTGAAGGTTCAAAATCGAAAAAATCTTCAAGAAAATAACCGGCTATTACGGCAGGTATTGTTGCAATAATGAACAAAAGCCAGATTTTTAAAACAAGAGCTTTTGATAAATCTGCATTGAATAATTTTGACTGTATGTTTTTTTTAAATAGTCCTGCGATTAGTTCATAAATTTCTATTCGATAAAAAATAATAACTGCAAATAATGAACCAAGATGCAGAATTACATCAAAAGTCGCATCAATATCAAGATTAATAATGAATTTTGATAAAAAAATATGACCGCTTGAAGAAATAGGTAAAAATTCAGTAAATCCCTGAATTATTGACACTAAAAGTGCTTTTATAAAAATCATGAAAATTTCCTTTTTATATTAATTTTCTTTATGTAAATTTAAAAAAAAAATGTTAATTAAAGATTATTTAATTTAATTATTTTTTGAGAGTAAATTTTTCATTTTCAATGTCTTTTTCAAGTAAAAATTTATAAATATAATAGCTTCTCATAACTTTTTTCACATAATGGCGTGTTTCATAAATCGGTATAAGTTCATATAATATTTCTTCCGGATATTTTCTGTATGTAGACAGCCATTGTCTTGTGCGAGAATGTCCTGCGTTATAACTTGACAAAATATCTTCATATTTTGAATGATAATTTCTCAAAAAGTTTAAGTAATAAACTCCCATTTTAATATTATCTTCTGGTGTTTTTAAATTATAATGTCTGATTCTTAATTTTGATGCTATAAATTTACCGGTAGAAGGAATTATCTGCATTAATCCCATTGCATTTTTATGAGATTTAATGTCCTTTTTAAAATTACTTTCTTCTCGAATTACCGCAAAAATAAGTGCAGGTTCAATGTTATAAATTTTTGAATATTTAAGTATAAGATCTTTATAATGCCTCGGATAAGCTTTTTCCAACAAAGTTATGTTGTCAATGTTATAATAATCATTGTTTTGATAATCAAGATTTTTCACACTGAATTTCAGAGCTGTGTAATAATCTTCATTTTTACAGTGATAGTCACTTAAGATATTATTTATATACATTTTTTCATAATTATTCAAATCATCATATTTTATTTTCAAGGCTTCATCAAGAAGGTTAAATTCCAATAAGTAGTTTATTTTTTTAATTATGATTTTAGCTGAAGCAGAAAAATCATCAAATTTTATTTGATTCAAATTATTTTTATCGATTTTTCCATTATTGATTGTCAATGATCCGAATGAAAAAGGGCATTCTTCTGTAATTATTTTTTTCCATTTATCATTATCGTTATCTAGTAAATACAGATGGTAATATAATATGCTTTTTTGTGAAACAGGCAGTAAATTTTTATTTATCTTATTTACATTATCAATTAACAAATTTTTTTTCTTAGAAATTACTACTTTTTGAAATAATTGATCAATTAATAATTTTGTGTAGTATTTATCAGGATAATCATTTATAAAATTTATAACTTCACCAATCCATTTTTCATTTACTGTTTTATAGTTATAAATTATATTTTTATATCTTAAATTATAATTTACAGCATTTTTTTCACGGAAATAAGGAATAACTCTCAATAAAAACATCTGTGTAGAAAACTTTTCATATTTTAATGCATCCAGACCATAAAAATGTGTAATTAAAACATTTTTTTTATAATATTTGTGAAATAAGTAATATATATTTTTTCTTAGTCCTAATTTTACTCCCAATTCCCTTACTACACTTAATTTATCATAAGTAATATTATCATTATTGTATAAAAGTGATTCAACTTTTCTTAAGAACAAAGAAGTTTGTTTAATTCTATAGTAATAAAGTATTGATAAAAAATTGTCATTCTTCGACCATCTTACCATGTCCAGTATTTGTTTTGTAACATTATTCTCATTTTCTAAGTATATTTTTGATTTAATAATATAATTTGTAATTTTTTCAATGTTTTCTTTTTTAATAAGATCATTTCGATTATTCTTAACAATATCATATATCAAATCTGAATAAAATTTATCTTCAGGGGGATTGGTCATTTCATTGATTTTTTTATCATAAAGATAATCATAAAAAAAGTGAAGATCATTATTCAATAGTTGTTTCTCATAATATTTCAATACTTTCTTTAATTCTTCAAAGGATTTATCCTGAATTCTTTTATTAATGATAAATAAAAGTGCTTCTTTTTTAAAAATACTTTCTGTTTGAATTGCATATTTAAGCTGATATTCAGTCAATTCTGAATTTCCTATTTTATTATAAAAATAAATTGCAACGGGATAATAGTATGAATTGTCTTTAATTATCAGTTCAGATGAATTTTTAAAATTATATTTTTTTAATAATGAATGCAGATTATATTGATTCAGAGTAAGTATATCATTTTTAATGCTATCCCATTGTGTGTCTTTATTATTTAAGCACACAATAAATAAAAAAATTAATGATAAAAAAGGTATAAATTTTTTATTCAAGAAAACTCCATCTTTTTAAATCTGATTTTTGGGGAATTATAATTGTTGTTCCGGCATAAATTAAACGCGGTATTTTTATTTCATTAGCTTCGGCAAGAGAGGGATAATACCAAGGATCATCGTAATATTTTATACAGATATTCCATAAATTATCTCCCCATCTGATATAATGGATTTTGCCTTCTAATTTTTTCTTTCCAATCACTTCTTTTTTTTCTTCGGGAATTTTCTTTTCTTCAATTTTAGGTTCAGGTTCAATAACTTTTTTTTCTATTATTTTTTCTTTTTTTGCAAAATAATTTGTTATAGACGGTAAGACATTTTTGGTAAAAAAGTATATTCCTGTTCCTAAAAGCGCCAATAATATTAAAACTGCCAAAGATATCAAAATAATCGGTATTACTTTGTTTTTTCTTTCTGTTTCCTGATAATCTGTAATCTGTTTTTTATCAGCAGCTTTTGTAAAATTATCGATCTTTTCTGTTTCATGTTTTATTTTTTTACCTGAAGAGTGTTCGATCATCATTGTGCTTTGTTCATTGCTTTCAGCATCCCATGCTTTTGCATGCAATATGCCGTTTTCATCAAGCCGTAAGTTTACTTCTATACCCGGTTCTCCTTTTTGAGTTTCTCTGTCTATATTAATGATAAGTTTTCCTAAAAATTCATTGTACATGCAATTGTCTTTAGAGCCTTCATAAAGCTCAATTATTGCTTTTTTTTGGTTGTCTTGAACTGTAGTCAACACCAATCTTTTACTTTTTGGCTCATCGACATTTAAAACCGGAACAAATGTACCGTCAAATAGTTTTATACCTATTTTGTTTTTTTGATTCACTTCAAAACTCCGATATTAATAATATAATAATGTATAATAACATAAAATTAATAAAATTCAAAAAATACATTATAATATCGATAAATTTTTACATAAAATAAAACAATATTTGATTTTTTTTATTAATTAAGTTATTCTTTATTTAATAATTTTATATAATTATAACATTAAAAGGATTATAATGGAGTTTTTATTTAAAGTTTTTATATGGCTGGCTGCATTTACTGCTGTTTTGGCTATATTTTCTCTTATTATATCATATAGGAAGAAAATTAAGATAAGAGATAAATTAAAAAAAATTGATTCTGAAAGCAAATTAATTGCAATAGATGAATTAAGAAGAATTATAAAAAAGGACAGCTATAATTTTCAAGCAAGAGAAAAATTAGCAGATTTTTTAATTGAAAACAAATCTTATCTGCCTGCGATAAAGGAATATTTGGTCATTTTAGATCATTCTCAAAATAATCCAAAGATAGATGAATTAAAATATTTAAATAAAATCGGTCAGACATTTCTTAAGCTTCAGAATTATGATGAAGCAAAAAAATATTTTTTAATAGTTAAATCAAAAGATGATCTAAATTTTACAGCAAATATAAATCTTGCTGAGATTGAAATGAGCAGCAATAATTATGAAAAAGCAGAATTTTTTTTTAACATTGCCTCACAAATTATACCTAATGATGCAGAAATATTAAAACCTTTTGCATTATGCAATTATCATCTGAATAAGTTCAATCATGCAATCATAAAATTTGAAAAGTATTTAAAGGAAAAAGGTGAAGACAGTGAGGTTGATTATTATTTGGCTTATTCATATTATAATTTATCTAAATTTGATGATGCAATTAAATATTTCAATAAATTAAAAAAAACTAATGAATATAACTTTGAGGCATTTTTAATGCTTGGTATAATTCATTTGGATCAGGATTTATATGATCTTGCTATTGAAGACTTTAATAATGCATTATTGTCCGGTAAAAATATTGAAGTTCAAAAAATTGTTGAGATCAATTATAATTTAGCAGAATGTTATTTAAAGGCACAAAATATATCCCTTGCATTGGAGCACTGGAAAAAAGCAGCTGATATTGAACCGAGTTATAAGGATGTTCAGACAAAAATTGACAATTATTCACAGGTTGCCACTAATTCTCTGCTTGAAACTTATCTTGTGGGTTCAGTCAATCAATTTATTAAGATATGCCAGATGATCGTCAAATATTATATTACCCATTTTTCCGTTTTAAAGGGTGGCAATGTCAACTTTCTAGATGTTAAAACAACTCCTGCTTCATCACTTGAAATATTATCAGAAGTTACAAGCGGCAACTTTATTGAAACATATTTTTTTGTATTTATGAGATCTACAACATCAATCGGTGATATGGCTTTGAGAACAATGTACAATAATTTAAAAGAAAAAAAAGCTGATAAAGGAATTTGCATTACAGCCGGGACTTTTACTGATTCAGCAAAAGAATTTGTAGAATCAAGGATGTTGAAAATTGTTGAAAGAGAAAAATTAATGGAAATTTTAAATAAACTCGGTCAATCACTTAAGTCAAAAAATCGATAATTAATAAAATTCTATTATTATACTTTAAAAGATTAAATATTATTTATTTTAAATTTTTTCTTTTATTTTTAATATAGATAATTTTTACTGTTTAATGTATATGTTATAATTTGAATAATTATCAATGTAAAAAGACTTGCTTTTTATTTTTTTTTTAGATAAAAGAACGTCTATGAAGAAAGAAATTTATTTTTTATTTATTTTAATTATTTTTATAATTT
>JAFGQB010000116.1 GCA_016935915.1 Spirochaetota bacterium | reverse complement strand
TTCAGAACGATTTTTCAAAAGTTAGATTTAACTAAAGAAAATTATTATGATATAAAATTTTATGCATTAAATTATATTGATTTCAATTTATCATTAAGTACAAGAGCAAAATTTTTAGAAAAACGCCTGCCTATTGAAAAAATTTTTACAGGCATGTCAGTTCATTTTTATCTTCCGACTTTATACTTAAGATCAAAAGCAGCAACAAGAATTGGACCGGGTAAATTAAATACTTCATCTGGTTTTTATGACAGCTATGACATAAGAATGCGCGGTGATTTAATTGCCGCAACAAATGGAAGTTTAACCAATTCATATCAAACTTCCTTTGATCTTGTATCTTCAAATTTTGACAGTGATTCAGTACAGCATGATTCACTCAAATATTTGGTAGAAGTTTTAAATTATTCAAATACTGTAGCATTCGGTTTGGGTGTTGATTTGGGATTTATTCTTCAGTTCAACAGATTCATTAAACTTGGATTTGCAGCAACTGATGTAGGTTTTATGGTGTTCCCTTCTGCAGGTAAGGTCAACTTTGATGTGGATTTTGAACTGGAAACAAGCAATGCCTTTAATTTTTTCGATCAATTCATCTCAAATCTGCGAAATGATTTATATAATGAAGAAATTACAAGAGGAAACATTGAATGGATAATGGCTCCAACAGCATTCAGACTTGGAGTAGCTGTAACACCATTCAAAAAAAACATTTTTACATGGTCTACTGACATTTCAATTTCCGATATGAATAATATCAGTTTAATCGGATACCCGACATTTAATGTTTCCACTGGCATAGAAATCCTGCCGGGTTATAACTGGTTTGCAATACCCTTAAGAGCTGCATTCAGCTATAATACCCAGGCAAATTTCCCATCTTTTTCATTCGGTATAGGCTTATATTTAGGTCCTGTTGAAATGGATATAGGAGTTAAAGGATTGGAAGCCTTAATTAGCAATTTTGGTGCTAAAGAAGTCTGCGTTGGAGCTGATCTGAAATTTGTTTTTTAAAATTCAATATCAAAATCCACTGCTTCAGGGAATATTTTGACAGCACTGACTGATATAAAATCATTTTTTACAGCATATGCATCAGTACCTTCTTCAAGTTTATAAACAGGGTTACTTCCTTTTACCCAGTAATACCTTCCCTGATATGGTGAGTCAAAATGAATTAATTCGTCCTGATAATAGTGATTAATACAGGGTATAGTCTTTTTTACCCCTTTTATCTTATCAAAAGAAATATTTGGAAAGTTAATGTTGAAAAAATAATTCTTAAAATCTGCATTTAATAATTTATTGAAATATTTATCTAAAAAAACTGCAATGGTGTCAAAAATAAATTTTGGACGCCAGGCATTTATTGATAATGCAATGGCAGGCATCCCGCTGAGTCCAGCCTGTCTTGCCGCAGCTGCAGTACCGGAATACAATATATCCCTCCCGATATTTGGACCGTGATTTATTCCGGATATTACAATATCAATCTTTTCAGGAACTAATCCAAGCAAACCTAATATGACGCAATCGACAGGTGTGCCCTTTAATGCCCAAAGATTTTGCTTATGTTCAACCAATCTGATCGTATCACTGAAAGTCAAAGAATGAGAACAACCGCTTTTTTCAATGTCAGGAGCTACGGTAAAGACTTTATGTTTTTTATTGCTAAAATAATTTAATAAAAAATTTAATCCCTCGGCTTGATAACCGTCATCATTTGTAAGTAAAATATTCATAAAACCTCATATTAATGATTATATTTAAAATATAGATATATTAAAGCTTTTCCAATCTTGAATCTTTATTTAAAATTAATTTCTTTAATAATTCTATTTGTTTTTCAGTTAATTCCAAATTAAAGCAGACTTCATTATTAAATATTTTATTCTTAACTTTTATATTATATTTGTTAATAAAATATTCAATGTGACCAGTTTGATTTATCGGAAAGGTTAATTTATATACCGAATATTGCTCAAAGTCAACTAAATTACATTTTTTTATAATTTCTCTGATACCTTTTATATAAACATTAACCAAACCCCCTGTACCTAATTTGATCCCTCCAAAATACCTTGTTGTGACAACCAAAACATTGATTAAGTTCTCACCTGTCAATACTCCAAGCATAGGAGCTCCAGCAGTTCCTCCAGGTTCACCGTCATCGTTTTTTCTCTCTATTATCTGATTATTGAGCATGATTCTATAGGCATAACAGTTATGCGCAGCACCTTTTTCATTTTTTTTAATATCCTTTAAAATGACTTTTATATCATCTTCATTATTAACTCTGAAAATTCTGGTTATGAATTTTGATTTCTTTTCAATTATTGAATTTTCAGTTTCATTGGTTAATATTTTCATAATTTATTTTTTTTATATATTATCTGTTTTAGTATAATAAAAACAAATTCCATACCACCTACCAGATATCTTTTCCATAATCTGCCGGGTTCCTGAAAAAGTCTGTAAAGCCATTCAAATCCAAGCTTCTGTAAAAATAATGGCGCCCTTTTTACAATACCTGCATGAAGGTTAAAAGCAGCACCTACACATGCGGAAACAGGAACTTTTAATTTATCAATATTTTGTAATGCCCATTTTTCCTGTTTCGGACAGCCAAAGGAAATCCACAACACATCGGCTTTGCTGTTATTGACCATTTTAATAATCTTATCATTTTCTTCCCCGCTAAAATCTCCGAATGGAGGCGAGTAAATTCCGCAGACTTTTAAATCCGGATATATTTTTAAAAAGTTATCAGACATCCTTTTTGCCACACCATCTTTTGCGCCAAGAAAAAAATTTTTATACCCCCTCTCTGCACTATGCTCCATGAACTTTTTCATAAAATCAGGACCTGTTACCCTTTCTATTAATTTATTGCCTAATAATCTTGAAGCTAATATTATAGATTGACCGTCAGGTAAAATTATAGAAAAATCATTCAAATCATTAATGAATTTTTGATCTAATTTATTAAATCTTGCTACAACATCCTGATTGGCAAAACAGATTAATTTAGTCTTTTTTTTGTCATAATTTTTTATTAGCTCATCAAGTTCATTTAATGCATCAGAGTAACTTAGTTTGTTAAATAACAGTCCGCCTATAATAATCCTATTCATCTGTCAATCCTCATATATTTCAATCAGTCTTTTTATATTTTCCGACATTTCCATTTTTTTTAAAAAAGTATTTCTGGCATTGTCCCCGATTTTTTTTCTAAAATCATTATTATTTATTAACTCAATGTTTTTTTTTAATGAATCATAATCAAGCATTTTGAACAATAATCCATCTACTCCATCCTCTATTATATAAGACAATCCGCCGATATTTGAAGCAATTACCGGTATACCGCAGCTAAAGGCTTCAATAACTGTTACAGGATAATTTTCATACCATATTGAAGGAACAATTAAAGCAGAGGCTTGTCTTAACAGCTCAATTTTCTCTTCATCTTTAACAAAACCCTTAAATTTAATATTTTGGTAATTATATTTTGATTTATAATATTCCAGATTATCACCGGTTCCGGCAATCATTAAATTATATTCAGGCATTTTTAAAAAACTCTCCATTAAAAAGTCAATACCCTTTTCAAATGAAATTCTTCCTAAAAATAAAAAATAATCCTTGTTTTTATTTCTTTTAATTTTTTTATCAATTAAACCGTTATCCTTGATATAGATCTTTTTTGCATCAAAACCTGCCTGAATAAAAATATCTTTTACAAATTGTGTTAAAACTATATATTTGGCAATCTTTTCCCTGAAAGTTACCTGATTTAAAAATATAATCAGCGCATATAAAATCGAAAAAACTATAGAATCCTTATAGCATCTTAATATAATGCAATTTAGAAAGTTGCCTTTAATACATCGAGTGCATTTTTCTTTGTGCGTAAAAAACAACCCGTTAGGGCATATAAACCTGTAATTGTGAACAGTTTGAACCACTCTTATTTTATTTTTATGAAAAAAAGCATATATCGAAGGAGAAATCAAAGGAAAAACATTATGCACATGTACAATATCAATTTTATTCTCTTTTACAATCTTTTTTAACTCACATATTGTTTCACTGTTATAGATACATTTAAATAAAAATTTAATTTTCTTCAAAAAAGTATAATTGTCAATTTCTGAATTATTTTTTATATATTTTATTACTCTATGCCCGCTTTTCTCCAGCAATAAAGTCTCATTTTCAAAAACAGCATCCTCACCGCCTCTTAGTTTATAATAATTGTGAATAGCCAATACTGTCATAAAATTACCTGACTTTTTTACAAAATTTTATATCATAAATAATGTATTGAGTCTATAAATAGAATTTTTTATATGCAAATATTTGTTATATAGGTCGAATGTCGAATAAGTGATTAACCTAAGAAATTTCATGAGATGCCGCCTCATTCATTGAAATTACAAGTCATTGCTTCAGGCATTCAGCCTTCGCAATGACAGAAAAACTTAATGTCTAAAAAACTATCTGTTTATTATACATTTATTCGAAATTTGACCTATATAATATTTATTTTTAAAAAAATGCTGTATAATTAATAATATAAATTAAATTATTATGTTCAAAATTATATATTATTTACTAATATCATTATTGATCTTCTTATTTAATTGTACTGTAAATGAAACAACTGGAATAATTTCAGTTTATAATAATACAGAGAGGGATTTTAAAAGCGTTGCCATAAACGGCACAAAAATCGCATTTTTTTTGAACAGCTACAAAAAAACAGACTATTGGTTCTATAAAAAATTACAAGGCAAAATAACTATTATAAGAAATGATAATAATCATTCATTTATCACTAATGAAAGTTATGAATTTGATTTATACAACTATTATGAAATGAAAATATCCGTTAAAGATAATTGCTATAGGATTATAATCGATTGACTCTAAATCAATCAATTTTAACTAAACGTATCCTGTTTTTTCCATCATTTTTAGCATCCATAAGTGCTTCTTCAGCATTTTGTATTAATTCTTTCTGGCTGGAATTAATTTTTGAAATTGTTGAACTTACTCCAATGCTTATGGTTATTCTTTCAGAAACAGTCAAAGTTTCACCGGACAAATTCAACTCATATACTTTCCTCTGTAATTTCTCAGCAACAATTAATGCACCTTTTGTATCAGTATTAGGCAAAATAACAGCAAATTTTTCTCCACCATATCTGGCAATATAATCCCCTGCCCTTTTAAAGGTTTCTCTTATTGCTTTGGAAATAAAAATCAAGCATTGATCACCTTTTTGCAGCCCGTACTTATCAATAAAATATTTAAAATTATCAATATCTATCAACATTAAAGAAAAAGGTATCCTGAGTCTTGATGCCCTGTTTAATTCCTCAATTATTTTCTTATCAAATCCCTGTTTATTTCCAACATTTGTCAGCCAATCAATTTCAGACAATTCTGATAATGCACCTGAAAACTTTTTCCTTGAAAAATCAAGCTGTTTTAAGATTGAGCTGAATTCATATTTCAATTCACCTATTTCATCTTTTCTATTGACATCCAATTTAATAGAAAAATCATCCTGATCTGTAATATTTTTAACATCATTTATTAAATGTTTAATAGGTTTTAATATATGTATCGAAATGAATAAATAAATTACTGCAACTAGTGATACATTAAGAATAAATATATAAATAATAAAAATTATAAAAGAATTAAGATTTGATTTTTGAGATAAAAAAAACATAACTGTTACTGCAATAAAAAAAACAATGATATATAAAAATATTATTAATAAAAACTTCCTTCTTAAAGAATTACTACTCTTTATCATATTCAATATCTCCTATGATAAACAACTTGATTTATAAATATCTAATACAAACCACATTTACCTTATATATTTATATAATCATAATAAAGATTAAATATCAAATTCATTTTGATTAAAATTAAATTTTACAAATTATATAATTATTAATATTATGGACATTTTTTAATTATTATAATATATTCAAATAATTAAAATCTAATTTAAATTATAAAATTATAAAAATGTCCGAAAAAGTACAGCCATCAACTTTATATATTGTTTCAACACCTATAGGCAACCTGGAAGATATTACAATTAGAGCTTTAAATATATTAAAATCGGTAGACATCATCGCATGTGAAGATACAAGACATTCAATAAAGTTATTGAATTTTTATGATATTAAAAAAAAGTTAATCACCTATCACAGCTATAATGAAAAATATTCCTGTGCCGGCATACTTAAATTATTAGAAAGTCATAAATCAGTTGCACTGATAACAGACGGAGGTACACCCTGCATATCAGATCCCGGTTATCTGATAGTAAAAGAATGCAGATTAAAAGGTTTAGACGTTATCGGAATAACAGGTATTTCTGCATTTTTAAATCTTCTTACAATATCCGGTTTCAGGTGTGATAAATTTTTTTTTCATGGTTTTATTTCACCAAAAGTAAATAAACAGAAAAAAAAATTATCAGAAATGAAAGGAATAGAAGCCACTCATATAATTTATGAAAGTCCTCATAGAATTTTAAAAATATTGGAAAATATCAAAGAAATATTTCCGGATAAAATGATATGTTTAGGTAAAGAATTAACAAAAATTAACGAAAATATAATAATAGATTTACCAGAAAATACTTTAAACAAATTAAAAGAAAAAAAAATTTCAGGTGAATTTGTAATATTGATTGCCAATTATTAAAAAAAATATTAAAATATTATCAAGTTAATATTTAGTAAACCGATAATATTAGAGGAAGGTGGTAGATTATGGGAATAGATAAAATTGGTCCTATTAACAACTATAACAGATATGAAAAAATTAATAAAAAAAGCCCAATAGATAAATCAACATCGTCAGATTCTGTTAATATTTCAAAAGAAGCATTAAATATGGCTGAAACCAATAAAATTATTGAAATATTAAATAATACTCCGGACGTTAGAGCAGATAAGATTAAAATGTTGAAAGAAAAAATCAATGATCCTGATTATATAAATGAAACAGTAACTGGTGCAGTTGCTGATAAATTAATAGACTTTTTTAAATTATGAATTATTAAATAATAAATTTTTAAAACGGAGTATTTATAACTCCGTTTTTTTTTCTTAAAAAAAGGGGAAGATTTTGACAAGTTTTGATTATTCAATTCAAGCAGCTTTAAAATTCGGTGTTGATGTAATCAATAGGATTGGCAATCTTGTTTCAGAATTCGGCAGTAAAGCAATCATTGTAACAGAAGGAATACTGCATGAGTCCGGAACCATCAAAAGAGTTTCTGAACTTATTGAAAAAAAAGATTGTCAGGTATTGATTTTTGATGAAGTTGTTCCAAATGCAATGAGCGATATCGTTGATTATGGCAGCGAACTTGCACGATCATCTTATGCCAACGTTATCGTTGGAATTGGCGGAATAAGAACGCTGTCGATAGCAAAAGCAATTGCCATGCTCTCAGCCAATAAAGGATCAATAAATGATTATATAGACAAATCAAGAACTCCTAGTGCAGATTCATTGCCTTACATTGAAATACCATCTACTCCAAGAAATCCTTTTATGTTTAAGGATCAATTATATTTAGTAAATGCTAAAGACAGAAATAGCGTTATTTTAAATGTTAAAGAAGGTACTACTAAATATGTTTTATTTGATCCAATGATAACAACTACCCTTCCAAGAAGATTTACGGCAACAACAATTATATATGCACTTGCAAATGCGATAGAAGGTTATATTTCCACAAAATCAAATTTTTTATCTGATACATTATTTTTAACTGCTATAAAATTGTTTAATGAAAACATTTTCAATGCAGTAAACATGGCTGAAGATATTAATTCAAGAGCAAATCTGGGATTAGGTGGATTATTAACCTGTTTGGGCTTGAATATGGCAAGTACAGGAATAGCAGCAGCAGTTTCATTTGTTTTAAGCGGTAAATACAGGATACATAAATCCCTTTCAATCTCAGTTTTATTACCGCATATAATGGATTATAATATTACGTCTGTCCCGGTTAAATTAGTTAAAATTGCAGAAAATTTAGGGCAGGATATTTCCAATTTAAGTACAGTTGAAGCATCAATAAAAGCAGTTGAAAAAATAAGAAAAATGATCATAGAATTGCAACTTCCCACAAGATTAGAGGAGTTTGGATTAAAAAAGGATGATTTAATTTCAATTGCCGATGATGCGAGACAATTAGAAATGTTCAATTATATTCCAAGAACCTGCAGTTCAGAAGAGTTATATGAAATATTACTGTCCTCATATTAATAGTAAAAAATAATGCAAAATAAAGAAATACTAATTATTTTTTATTCAATTAATGAACTTAATTTAAATGATATAGATAAAGAACTTTATACAAAAGAAAAAAAAGAAATATTCCACCTTTTTTTCTTTCATAACAAAGACCTTCATTTTAATAAATCAATAATATCAAATCAGGTTTTAAAAAAATTATTTGAAAATATTGAACCTGTTTATACACACGATAAAGTCAATGACTCAATAATATTGACAAAAACCATCATCAATTTTAACTACTATGAATTTGATAATGCTGTTGATGACGCCTATTCAGGTTATTTAAAAATGGTCAAATATAGAATAGACAGTATTATTGAAACTTTTATATTATTTAATAAACTATACAGTAATAAAAATCTAATATTTGTTTTTCCATATGAACTTATTGATAATTTTAATAGAATTATTTCAGAAAATAAGATAAAATTAATTAAAGTTTCTTTTGACGACAAAATTTTGATAGAATATGATATATTTTACTGGATCAGTTATTTTTCAAGAAATGATATGAATAAACCTCAAGCTGGAAATATCACAAAGGAAAATATTAAGTTAATTTTTAAAATTGATAATCAGGAGCAATAATGTCATTTACAGAAGCACAACGTAAAAAACCTAGATTTCTTATAAATATTGAGGGATCATATTTTTATCATGAAAATTGGGAACAATGTTATGTAATTGATATAAATTTAGATGGAGCTGGTTTAAATACAAATCATAATTTCCAAAATAATGAAATAATTCAATTAAAAATTATATTAAATTCTGAAGAAATAATATTAAATTGTGAAGTTATGAATTCAAAAAATTTTAAAACTGGGGTAAAATTTAACGATATAAATCCAGAACAAATAATTTTTATTAAAAAAATCATAAATGCTAAAACAGATAGATTTAAAATTTAATATAATGATTTATTATATTTATGTATAAGATGACAAATATTGATATTTATTACTTTTCCGGTACAGGCAATACAAAATTAATTGTGGATAAAATGAAGGATTGCTTTAATGCAAATAATTTTAAAACCAATCTTTATAAAATTGAAAAATCTAATCCAGAAAAAATAAATTTAAAAAACACAATTGGTTTAGCTTTCCCTGTTGCTTTTCAATCAACATATAAATTTATATGGGATTTTATATATAAGATGCCTGCAACAAGGAAAAAAACAATAATTTTTATGGTTGATACTCTGCATTTATTTTCAGGTGGTATTGTAGGCCCTTTAAAACAAATATTTAAAAACAAAGGTTATAATACTATTGGTGCAAAAGAAATTATTATGCCGAACAATCTTTATCCGCAAAAAATAAATGTCAAAAAAAATAAAATTAAAATTGCAAAAGGTTTAAAAAAAGCCGAAAAATATACCTATGAATTAATAAATAATAAATCAAAATGGATTAATATACCATTATTACCTTATATGCTTCATAAAGTATCATCTTCTTCCTTTTTATTAAAAAAATCTAATGAATTAGGTAAAAGATATAAAATCGATAAAAACAGATGTACAAAGTGCGGTATTTGTATAAATCTTTGCCCTGTTCAAAATATAATTATGAATGATTACCCAATATATCTTGATAAATGTCAGCTGTGCCAGAGATGTATGATATATTGCCCAGAAAATGCAATAAGCTTTAAATTTCTCTGGAAATTCAAAAAATATAAAGCTATTGAATTAGATGAATTACTGAAATAAAAAACATTTCTGATTAATAAATAATTTTTTGTCTATATTTATAACTAAAAAATAATCGGAAAGCTAATTATTTAAAATATTATTTAAAGAATTAATAAGATCATTCTTTCTAATTGGTTTAATTAAATAATCATTGCAGCCTAATTCCTTAGCTTTTTTCATTAGTTTATCATCAACATATCCGGTTATTATTATTATAGGCAAATGAGGATATCTTTTTTTAACCTTTTCAAGTACTTCTATTCCCAAGATTGGCTTCATCTTAATATCGCTTAATATCAAATCATATTTTTTATTGTCGATCATTTTCATCCCTTCCAAAGGATCATCAATAAAATCAACATCAAAATTCTCATCTTTAAGCTGTTTTTTTATACTTTTTAATATTAACTGATCATCATCAATGACCAATATACTTTTAAATAAATTATTCATTAAATACTCCCATTCTATCCAAATAAAATGTTATATGAAAAACCGAGCCTTTACCGATTTTACTTGTGACTTTTATATCCCCATTGTATTTTGTAATTATTTTTTTAACAATATGTAATCCCTGACCAGAACCTTCTTCAAGATTTTTTGTAGTAAAATACAAATCAAAAATAAAAGGTAAATTCTCTTTTGATATCCCTGATCCCGTATCTTTAATTACAATTATAATCCTATTGCTTTTATTTTTTGTCTCAACATTTAACGTACCTCTTCCATTCATTGCCTGTACTGCATTATTAAATATATTAATAAATACCTGCTGCATCTCACCTTTAGTCGTTTTAATTAAAGGTATTTCACCTAAATTTTTAATGATATTTATTTCAAGATAATTCGAGCTGTATTTAACCAATTTTAATGACTCCTCTATAACATTATTAAGATCAACTTCATAAGTTTCTTCTTTTCTTAAAGTCTTTGAAAATGAAGATAAATCTTTAATAATATTTGAAACACTAATAACATGATTAATTATTTCTTCCGCATAATCTCTTGTCTCATTGTCTATGCTTTCATTTTCTGATATTTCTTCTGCACTGGCTAAAACAGCATAAAGTGGATTATTTATTTCATGTGCTATGCCGCTAGCGACCTTACCTAATGCCAATAATTTCTCATTTACAATAATATTTTTCTGAAAATATTTTGCTTCAGTAATATCATTCATTATTAGCCCTAATAATTTTTCCTGGTTTTTAAATCTGGGTATTCTGAATAAACTGTATTCAAAAACAAAATTATTAATCATGGTTTCATAAACTTCAGATTTTAAATCCTCAATATTATTAATAGTAATTTCATTTATATAATTTTGAATATTATCAATGACATCCTGATTAAAATGTAAAACAGTAAATAATTTCTTGCCGATTACATCAAGCTTATCTATCTTTTTCTCTATCAACGGGAATGATGTTAAAAATAAATTATTAATAAATTTTATCGTATAATCTTCAGTATTGAAAATAATTACATAACTTGGTATGCTAGATAAAATATTTTCAATAGTGTACCTTGTTGAAATATTTTCATAACAAATTTTTAACTGATCAGAAATATCTTCAAATAACATCTTTATGATTTCTCGGCTGAAATTGCTTTTTTTTAAGGAAAAAAATAAAAAAAAGCCGCTGTATGTTGAAGGCATATCTATGAACAGAATATTAGCGTAATATTTATTGAATAAATCTAAATTAAAATTTATCGGTTTATCTATAATATATTTTTTTAAATCATTGGTTTCAATATTCATATAATTATTACTTTTTTGAATATATTCAATTATTTCACCGGACATAATAAAATTAATAAAACTTACAGCTTTTATATCCTCTGTTACTATTTTTTCATTATTTAAATCAAACAGGTATTCATAAGACCTTTTTTTCAAACTGAATTCAAAATATACGCATTTAACGAAATTTAAATTATCCAGTAGCAGTTTTGTAATATTAAAAAGAACAGGAGTGAAGTATAATGCATAATAAATCAATTTCCTAGCCTCACTCATAATAGTCAAATATGTATTTCTTTCCATTATTTTTATTTCTTTTTCAAGTAAATCATTATAATCCTTTTCAATCTTCGATAATGCATTTAAAATTGAATTATTTCGGTCAAAATTAAAAATTTCTTCATGAGTGATTTTTTTCTTAAATTGCATGTTTTTTACAAAAAAATATATTGCAAAAAAAATAAAGGTGCTTAACATTATATCTTTTAACAAAAATATTTTCTTATATAGAAGAATTTCTGAAACAAAAACTATTGAAAATAATGTAAAAAAAACAATTTCAAATAATTTGGACTTCTTTTCCCATGATACAGTGAATATACATCTGTTGTCCGAAGTTATCTGATAGGAAGTAGAGGCAGGCGGATACCCGCATATTAAGGCTCCAAATGATAAATACCCCTCAATAGCAATACAATTATTATTTTTATGTTTATAGTTATTCTTTAAAATATATTCAAATGAAATAGAATTCTTTGTTTCATTTAAAAGATTAAAATCCCCGATTTTCTGATAAGTCTTATATATATTTTTACTGATTATTGACTTATACATAATTTTAGGATTACTGAAAAATATTGAAGCATATCCTGCATACATTATATCATCGAAAATTGACTCAGGACGTAAAACAGAGGCAATCTTAAAAGGAGCTCTTTTATCTTCTGTTACCTCTACCAGCTTGTCAAGCAATGAAGAATAATAGCTATACGATACCCAATTTCGCTTATTAGATAAAAAACTTAAAGGCAATCCGAGAGATTCAACAATATTTATTGTTTTATTCATCCCGAAATTTTTTTCTAAAAACCTAATAACAGGAATAATATTGACGCCGCAATTTAATTCCTGTTTTTTAGCTTCAAATTCATTGAATTTCATTGAACTTTTTATAGAAATCTTATTCTCATTTTTTTGCATATTAAAAAAATATATTATCTTTGTAATGAAAAAAATAATTTATATAATATAATATAGTAAATATTTTAAATAATTTCAAATTTTTATTTTCCATTAATATAATATTTAATAAATATTTATTATTTTAAAAAAATTAATTATAATATAAGATAAATAAGAAATAAATTATGAAAAAAACCATAATTATATTTGCACCAATAACAATAGATAAAAATAATGATCTTGATCTTATATTAAAATTAAAATCAGATGAAAGAGAACTTACATTACAAAACCTTTATGAAATAATTAAATTCAAATATAATTTAAATGAATTAAGAAAAATTAAAAATTATTCTACTGTTACCATGCCGGCATCAGGCTATTATTTAACGAGTAAATTAAAAGAAAAAGGCTATAATGCAATTTTAATAAATAATCTTTCTGAATATACAATAGAAAAAATAATTAAAATAAATCCTTTTGCTATCTGCATTTCTACTACAATGATATTTAAAAGAGAAACTCTAAAGAATACAGTGAACTTACTTAAAGAAAAATTTCCGGAAACATATATAATAGCCGGAGGTATTTTTATCTATAACAGTTTTTTATGGAACAATCATTATAATTCAATATTAAAATACAACAACTTAAATTATAAAATTGATCAAAATTATTCCCTATTTCCTCTGAATTATAAAGATATAAAATTGGATTTTTTAATTATTTCCCAGCATGGCTTAAATATTCTTTTAAATCTATTAATCGAACTGGATAAAAGCAAAAGGGATTTTAGCAGTTTTTATAATATAGCGATACCAAATGAAAAAGGAGATTTTATAATTAATAAATTCATTACTGAAAATATCAATTATAATGAAGATTTTACCAATTGGGAATTACTGGATGAAATACCTGATAGAATTCCTATCAGAACTTCAATAGGTTGTCCATATAAATGCGGATATTGCAATTTTTGCTATCTCTATCCAAAATTATTCTTAAGATCAAAAAAAAGCATAAAAAAAGAGCTGAATCTGATAAATAATGTATCAAGAAAAAAAAACATAATGCCTTTGATTCATGTTGTTGATGACAACGTGTTTTTTAATAAAAAAAGAATAGATGAAATCACTGATACATTTATTGAATGTAAAGTAACAGCCTGGGCAGGTTTCATGAGAGCATCATCCATAACTGAAAATAATATAAAAAACATTAAAAATTCCGGTCTTTTTTATTCGTATATTGGCGTCGAATCCGGCGATAAAGGACAATTGAATCGAATGAATAAAAAACAGGATTTACATGATATAAAAAAGGGTATTGAATTATTGGATAAATTCGGTATTACAGTTTTAATGACGTTTCTGATCGGATACCCCGGTGAAAACAACAAAACAATAGAAAATACAATTCAATTTATCAATAAGCTTGAAATCGCACAATCCTCCCCTTCTGTTCAGCTTTATCCATTAATAGTTCTTCCATTAAGCTACCTATCTCTGTCGGAAATAAGGAAAAAATGGGAATTAAATGGTATGTTTAAAAAATGGAAGCATAAAACCATGGATTATAAAAAAAGTATTAAGTATTCTTACTATATATTTAAAAATATTAATAAATCATATCACTATAATGATGAAAGTGTTTATTTCAACAGAAGATTCAATAAGGATACATTAAAAGAAATATTTAAATTCAGAAATATTCTGACTGTTCAGCTAATGGAAAAAAAAAGCATTGATCAAATAAAAGTTACACTAAATAAAATTGCAAAAACAATGGGTTTTCCTGATAGCATTCCGGATGAAAAATTTATAAATGAAATTTTAATTCCCGAACTATAAATTTTATGAAATTACTTTAATCAATATGATAATATTAATAAAAATGTTATTTCTCTAAATATTCATTAACTATAGCAACAATATCTGTAAGATTATCAACATTAAATATTTCTATTTCATCGATTTTTATATTATATTTATCCTGAATCAGATTTACAATTTGAACAGCCTGAAGTGAATCAACAAAAAGATCATCTCTCAAAGAAGAATTATCTTTTATCTTTTCCTTATCAATTCTTGTAACGGTACTTATTATATCAATAACTTCTTTTTTAATCATAATAATTTCCAGAAATCTTTTTATTAAATTAAAATAAATTTAAAATCAATGTTGATTTTATCTATAAAAATCGTAAAAAAAATGACCGTTTGTTTAACTCAGCAATAATAAAACCAGCGATCCTTGCTGTTTTGATATAATACAAAATAGAAATTTTAAAAAAACAGCAAAATTTTTTTACTTTTTAAAATAATATTTAATTTCTTTGAATATTATTATACTATAAATTTAATCATTTTGGAATATTTTTTTATGTATCAAATAAAAATTTTTAAAAATATCAATGAAATAGATAAAAAGAGCTGGGATTCAATAGTAGAAAGCGATAATATAATAAATAAATTTGATTTTTTAAAAGCTGTTGAAGAAAGCAAAATCAATGACTGTAAATTTTATTATCTCGTGGTTTATAACAATGCAAATCAAATTGTTGGACATGCATGCGTTTATACAATAAGTGTAGATTTATTTATTTTCTTAAAAGGATTTTTCCTGAAAATCATAAAATTCACTAGAAAGATTATCCCGAATTTTTGTATTATAAAATTAACCGAATGCGGTTCTCCCATATCTCTGGGCAATACTTTTGCAATAAATACTCAAAAAGAATACAGCAGATTAAAAATCATTGAATTGATTATAAATGAAATGAAAAAAATAGCAAAAGAAAACAATGCAAACTTATTGGCGATCAGAGACTTTTATAAAAAAGATTATAAAATATCCAATGAAATAAAAAGTTTTAAATTTATAGAGGCAAGTAACATGCCTAATGTAGAAATAAAAATAAAATGGAAGAATTTTAATGATTATATAAATGATTTGCGTTATAATTACAGAAGATTTGTTAAAAAATGCAATAACATTATAAATCAAAGTAATTTAAAAATAGAATATTGCTATAATTATTCCGAAATAATTCCAGAATTATTAAAATTATACTTAAATTGCTATGAGCATGCCAAAGAATACAGAAGAGAAATTTTAACTGAAAATTTTTTCAAAAGTATGAACAAATATCTATATAAAAAATCATTGGTTTTGTTGTTAAAAAAAAACAATCATATTCTGGGATTTGCATTTATTGTTCTTGATGATTTCACTGCTAGATTATTATATGTTGGCATGGACTATAAAAAAAAAGAAAAATATAACATTTATTTCAATATATTTTACCAGGGATTGAAATTTGCCATTGAAAATAAATTTAAAAACCTTGAGCTTGGAGTTACAACTTATGAATTTAAAATAAAATTAGGCGGCGTCATTATTTCAAATTATATTTATTTATTTCATAATAATAAAATAATTCATTTTTTCTTAAAAATCTTTAAAAATTTAGTATTACCAAAAACTAAATTAAAATACAGACATCCATTTAAAAATTGATTATTATTCTTCATTAAAAATCTTTTTAATTGTATTTACCAGAACAGATTTCTTAAAAGGTTTTAATAAATAATTATCAACACCAAGATGAAGTATCGATTTTATTTTATCTTTATCATAAAGTGCAGATATAAATATAATCTTTGTCTTTTTTCCTGTCTCTATTTTTCTTATTTCTTCCACTAATTTTGTACCCATCATATCAGGAAGTTTCTGATCTATTGTAACTAAATCAGGCGAATATTGCTCAACTTTTTTAATAGCGTCAAGACCCGTTTGTGCAGTTAAAACAAAAAAGCCTTCATCCCTTAAAATTTTTGATATTGACTTTACCACATATAATATATCATCAACAACTAAAACAATTTTTCCTGCAAATTTTAAATTATCATCTTTAACTTCTTCTAGATTTTCTTCCTGAGCAACTACTGCATCATCAATAACTTCATTATTTTTGCTGAATCCATTATTTTCTTTATTTTCTATCATAATAAAATTATTTTATCATTTTTTAAAAATCTTTCAATAATTTTATTACTGTCTGAAATCATTTCAATTTTTTTTAAAGATTTATCTCTATCCAAAATCAATTTATTTAATTTATTTAATTCTAATATTAAATTTTTTTCTTTAAAATATCCGCATATCTGTAAAAAAAGTTCAATATAAAAATTAATTAAAGATATTAATATTTTACCTTTCCATTCTTCAGGTTTAACAATCATAAATTTAATAAAATTCATTTTATTAAGTTCTTTTTCATCATTTATGATATAATATAATTTAAATGCCATTTGTCTTAAAAAATAAAATACATTATATATCTTTTCAAAAATAAATTTCTGATTTATATCAGTAAATATAAATTCCGGATTTATCTGACTTATATAAAATTCTAACGGTATTTTAGAAGGAGTAACTGATAAGTGCCTGTCTTTTGCAGATGTATATTGTTCTTTCAAATTATTAAAAAGCTCTTCAAGTTCCATATTACTGAAAATCCTTTTCTTAATCAACTCTTCTTTTTCATTCATCAATACAAAATCTTTACTTAATAGTTCATTCATCTTTTCAATTATTCCGTTAAATAACGACAATAATAAAAGAAAAAGATCATCTGAATCTTTATGCCAATCTTTTTTTAAAATCTCTATATAAAAACAAATTATTTTATCAGGGTTAGTGTTATTTGATAATGATGAATAATTTTTAAGCCATTCTATCCTGGCAATATCCTTTTCAATAATTTCAATTTCTGACAATGAACTTTTAATAGATTTTACAATTTGTTCAAATACTTCAACCGAACAGTCAAAAAAATTTGATTGTATAAAATCTTCTTTTGTTTTTTCATAAAGTTCATCCCAGTTTAAAAATCTTCTGGCATTAATAATATTAAAAGCTAAAATAATATCATAGATTGAAGGCATTATAAAATTGAAACTAAAAAAAGATTCTAATAAATTTATAAGCTGTTTAATTATTTTTTCATTATTATTAAAAAAACTTTCCTTATAATATGTAAATATTTTATTTAATCCTTCCAATAAATTTTTAAGATAAATATCATTGCTGATAACTTTATAAAAAGAATCTTCAAATTTGATAAAATCATTATAGATTAATACAGGCTTTTTATTTACAGCTGACATTTTATTATATAAGTCAGAAAATTGAACGATTATATTATATTCTTTTATTGATAAAACCCCTGATTTCCATCCGTTCTTTATTATATCTTTCAAAAATTTACCGGCTGGATAAACATTATATAAAAAAATATCATCAAATTTTTTTTTAAAATTTTTTGATAATCTCATTGTAAACTTGAAAAAAGTAAAATCCAGTAAATTTACCGTTTTATTCCACGCAAATATTTTTCTTTTTTCAATAAAAAAATATTCTAAAAAACCAGACTTTTCTATGTTTTTTTTAAAAGATGGATATTTAATTACATAATTTTTTTTGATGTCATTATATAAATTAATTATATTAATTATTAATCTCCTAAATCTAATTAAATTCTATTACTTAATTATTGTCATGTCAATTATTTATTAATTAATGTTAAATTGAATTAATAATAATATTACCGGGCAGTTTAAATGATGCTAAAACAGATTTAAAATAATTATATATATCAACTTTATCTATATTTTCCCTTAAAGTTAAATGACAAATTATCTTATCATTCCATAATTTATCATGTTCTACTGATAACAAACAGGAATGTACAAAATTAAACTTTTGAATAATAGTTTTAACTTCTTTTAAATCTACTGTTGATCCTCCTACTTTTGCAATGTTTTTAATTGTTTTTATAAAATAATAAAAATCATCACTATCTTTTGCAATAATATCGCCTGTATTAAACCATCCATTATCAATATATTCTTTATTTTCTTTTTCATTATTTAAATATTTAGATAATATCATTTTAGATTTGATCCATAAAACACCTTCCTTATCATTATAATTACCATTTTTATCAATTAATCTGGCTTTTACACCTTTCATTAATTTCCCGATTGAACCTGGTTTATTGTTATTCCATTGATTACAGATTACAGGACATGTTTCTGTCAAGCCGTATCCCTGCAGCAGGATACAATTTAATGCTTCATGCCAATCTTTATAAAGATCATTCTGAAATTTGTTTCCGCCTACAATTCCGTTTCTTAAGCTCATAAGATTATATTTATTTTTTTTTATTGAATTTAAAAGGACATAAACTAAAGTCGGTACTAATATTAAATAAGTAATCCTATATTCTTCAATAATATTTAAAATTTTATAAGGCTGTATTTTATTGGTCAATATTATTGTTACTCCAAGCGATAAAGGGCTAAGTAAATTGCATGTTAATGCAAAAATATGATGAATCGGTAAAATCAACAATAAAATAATATCTTTAATATTTTTATTCAAATAAAAATTACTGAATAGACTGTTTATTATTGCGCTTTCTGAAAGTATAACAGGCAGAACTTGTCCTGTTCCTCGATAGGTAAAAAGTATAAAGTAAGTTAATTTTTTACTCTTTTTTAATTTTTTATTATTATAATCATTATTGAAATTTTTTATTATACAGCTTATTTTATTATCTTTGATATTAAAATCTTCTATACTTTCTTTTATGACAAAAATCTTATCTGCTGTACTGTATAATTCATTTATTTCAAAGTTAGCATTTTCATAAATTATTACCTTTGTATCTGAACTTATCAGACATTCTTTTATTTCCCTTAATGTGTTTCTTGAATCAATTAGAACCGGTACTGCTTTTAAATATAACAAGCTATATAATAAAATTATATGTATGATAGAATTATTAAGGTATAAACCGACTTTCTGATTTTCCCTTATGCCGCTTTTTTTTAAATAATCTGCATAATATAAAATATTATCATATAAATTTTTATAAGTTAAACAAATATTATTATCAACATCAACCAATGCTCTCTTGTCAGAATAACGGCATAAATTCTTTTCTAAAAAATCTATAATATCCATCTTGTTTTATCATGCATCAATTTAAATTTTATTGTTAAGAAATATTTATTTATTAAAATAATAATCTATTTCTTTTTCTTATAAAAAAATAATTCATATGGATAATTACTTACTTTAAAAATCCGACTTCTTTTAAAACTTTTTCTATTATTACAAGAGCTTTTTTTAAAATATTTTCATCTAAAGATGTTGTAATTCCGAATCTTAACAATGATCCGCCCATAGGTACAGCAGGATATATCATGACATTATGAAATAATCCATTATCAAATAATAAAGATGAAATCTTAAAAAGTAATTTTTGATCAGAAATAAAAATAGGTACAACTGCCGATTTTGGTTCACCTATATCCAAATTAAGCTTTTTTAATCCATTAATAAAATAACTAATATTGAAATGAAGTTTTTCTCTTATACTGTTGTCAGTTTTAATAAGATGCAATGCTTTTAAAACAGTTGCGGCAACTGAAGGGGGAAAACTTGTTGAAAATAAATATGACCTTGCATAAAATCTTAAATATTCTATAACATTTTTACTTGATGCTACAAATCCTCCTGAAGATCCTAAAGATTTGCTTAAGGTTCCCATGATAATATCAATTTTATCTGTTAAATTAAAATATTCAGTTGTTCCCCTTCCTTTTTTACCTAATATGCCTAGAGCATGGGCTTCATCGACCATTATTTTGCAGTCATAAGTTCTGGCAATCCTGTATATTTCATCCAGAGGAGAAAGACTTCCGTCTGTACTGTAAATACCATCAATAACTATTATACATCCGTTAAAATAATATTTTGCTCTTTTAACGATTTTTTCAAGACTGTTAATATCATTATGTTTAAAAACCAGTAATTTTGACTGACTCAAACGACATCCGTCAAAAATACTCGCATGATTATATTGATCATTAATTACCACATCATTAGGTCTTAATATTCCTGATAATATTCCTATGTTGGCAGAATATCCCGAATTAAATATCATTGCCTCTTCTTTTCCGATAAAATCAGCCAGCTCCTCTTCAAGCTGTTTATGTATGCCTAAAGTTCCTCCAACCATTGCACCAGCGCCGTTTCCAGCGCCATATTTTTTTAGTGCTTCAATGCCTGCTTTTATAACCTCGGGATGAGTCGCAAGTCCCAGATAATTATTTGACCCCAACATTATCATCTCTTTTTTGTCTTTTGTTTTTCTGTTGATCATATTGCCTACAGCACTGCATGATGAATCAAGATAATAAGAAAACATTTTATGATTTATCAGGAAATTCTTATCAATATATTCACTGAAAATACTGGTCTTGGCAAATAAATCATCTGAGGGATAATAGTAAAAATCGGCAAGTGTCATGATGGTATTCTCATCTTTTATATCACTTTTAAATAGTCTGATATCATTTAAAAGATTGAATAACGCCTCTTTCGAATCATCATCCATATTTACGAATTTTAATCCGTTCCTGTATAATTCATTCTGACCTATAAGTTTTTTCGAATACAATAAATTTCCTGTTCCTTTAATTTTGTAAATTTTATCACTGAAAATGTAGCCTTTTATTTCAGTTTCAAACGGAATATTATCTGCAGGAATAATTTCTTCCTCTGTTAAAAATCCTATGCCTGTCTGACTTATATTTATACCTTTGCCATTAAGTAAATTACTGAGTAATTCGAACTTAATGTCAAATCTTGGTACTCTTCTTTTAATATCAATCATTTTTTTCTCAATTTTTATTAAATCCGGTATTTTATAAATTATAACACAGATTTAACATTAAAAAAAAATATTTTTTAAAAATAAATAATTTTAAAAAAAAAATTAATTTTTTTTTTAAAAAAATACTTGACAAATTGTACTAATACACATATAATTGTATTATATAAATAGTACAATAAGACAAATATAGGGAAATTAATGATTTTAACGATTGATACAAAAAGCGGAATACCGGTGTATAGACAGATAATTCAATGGGTAGAATATAATATGAGCATAGGAAAATTTAAACCAGGACAAAAACTACCTACTGTAAGACAATTAGCTGTGGACCTAAAAATAAATCCAAATACAGTAGCCAAGGCATATAATGAACTTGAAATAAGGGGATTTGTAAATACTCAAGTAGGATACGGCACTTTTATATCGGAAAAAAAAATCGATATTAGTTCTATTGAAAAAATACAGAAAGCAGAAAAGATCAGCGCACAATTCTTAATTCAAATGAATGAAATTGGATTTAATAAAGAAGATTGCATCAGAATACTTAAAAATTTTAATTTTATGGAGGAATAATATATGTTTGATTTTTTTAAGGAAAAAAAAGATTATTTAATAAAGAATATCAGTAAAAAAAGTTTCTTTGAAAAGGATTTCAGTATAAATCCGATCAATTCTTTCATATTTCTTTTTTTCAGTACAATTGGATTTATATTATATTTCTATTATTGCGAAAGAATAACGAACAGTGAAGAGTTTGTAATTTTTCTATTATTCCCTATATTTGGAATTTTGGGTATTATGATCGGTAAATGGGAAATGATTGTAAAAATAAATTTTATCGGAGTATTGGCTTTTTTCTGGTGGAAGGGTTTCAATTCATTTTATTTCATTGTTCCTGTATCTTTCGGAGTTTTTTTAGCACCGATATTCCAGCAGACCAAAGAATGGGAAAGAGCAGTGATCTTGAGATTCGGGAAATTCAACAAGATAAAAGGTCCTGGTTTGTTCTTAATATTGCCGTTCACTGATATTGTGAATAAAATAGTAGACTTAAGAATACGTGCAACTGATTTTGTGGCAGAAACAACCCTTACCAAGGATTCTGTTGCAGTCACAGTAGATGCTCTGGCTTTCTGGATGATATGGGATCCTGAAAAAGCTATTTTGGAAGTTGAAAATTATACAGATGCCGTTGTTTTGAGCTCTCAGGCTGCGCTTAGAGATGCAATCGGGAAAACAACCTTGACAAAACTTCTGGAAAAAAGAGAGGAAGCCGAAGAAGAGATCAGAAAAATCGTTGATAAAAGAACAAATGAGTGGGGTATAACCATACAATCTATTGACATTACGGAAATTATCATTCCTCAGCACCTTCAGGACACAATGAGCAAAAAAGCACAGGCAGAAAGAGAAAAAGAGTCAAGAATAGTGCTTGGAGAATCGGAAATAGAACTTGCCAAAAAATTCGAAGAAGCGGCAAAAATATATAAAAATAATGATACCGCCTTAAAATTAAGGAGCATGAACATATTATTTGAAGGTTTAAAGGCAGGCAACTCGACAATGATGGTCCCTGCAACTATACTTGACAATATGAACCTCGGCAACTTTGCAGGTATTCAGGCTTTATCAGAGGTTAAGAAGAGTAAAAAAAATAAAAAATAAACAATTGTAAGGAACATGCACGGCTGTTCCATGCATGCAAATATTACAGGAGGATAAAATGAGTAAAATAGTTGAAACAAAAAAACTGATTAAGGATTATCAGATAAAAAAAATCACTGTAAATGCTCTAAGAGGCATTGATATGACAATAAATGAAAGCGAGTTTACCGCAATTGTAGGACCTTCAGGAAGCGGTAAGTCAACACTTCTGCACCTTATAGGCTGTCTGGATACACCGACAAGCGGAGAAGTATTATTTGATAATACATCTGTTGGGAATATGAAAAAAGATGAACTTGCTTACCTTAGAAGAGAAAAAATGGGATTTATTTTTCAGGCATATAACCTGATACCTGTTTTGACTGCATTTGAAAACGTAGCTTTCCCTTTAACGCTTTTAGGTTATAACAGTGAAGAAATAAAAGAAAAATCCTATGAATCTCTAAAAGTTGTAGGGCTTGAAAGCATGGAAAAAAGAAGACCGACAGAAATGTCAGGAGGTCAGCAGCAGAGAGTTGCAATAGCCAGAGCGCTGATCAAAGCGCCAAAACTGATCCTTGCCGATGAACCTACGGCAAATCTGGACTCTATAACCGCAACGGAAGTTCTTGAAATAATGAAAAAGTTAAATCAGGATAAAAAAGTAACCTTTTTATTTTCAACTCACGATAAGCTGGTCATGGATTTTGCAAATCGAATAATAAAATTAAGAGATGGTAAAATCCAGGAGGATGTAAAAAAATGAAAGGTGAAAAGATAAATCTTCTTGTAATTGCTTTTAAAAACCTTGGAAGACACAGAGTAAAGACAATACTTACAGCCATTGCAATTACAATCGGTCTTTCCATTTATATCTGGATGGATTCATGGCTTTTAGGCATGAATCTTGATTCAAAAAGAAATCTTGTAAATTATGAAACCGGAAGTTCAAAAATTTACTCAAAATCATATTTTGAAAAAAGAGATGAACTTCCCATGTATGAAACTTTTAATGATTATGAAAAAATCCTAAAAGCTCTTGATGAAGCAGGTTATGTTGGAGCTCCGAGAGCTGTTTTTACCGGATCACTTCTTAGCCCGGAAATAGAACTTCCTTTTATGTTCATAGGTGCTGATCCTGAAATGGAAAAAAAAGTATTTAAATACTATAAATACTCTGAACCCCCTTACAAATTATCAAAATATATATTTGAAAACAAGATACTTCCTGAAATCAACAATTTAAATTTAAAAAAGAATTTGATGAATGCTTATGAATTGAATTTTAAAAATGATACTTATTATTATAAAAACATCAATACTGATGAGAATGATAAAATACAAAACATAAAATTAAAAATTGAAGAATTGAACAATAAAATCAGTTATATAAAAGAAAACGGACTTACCAATGGATTGATAAAAAAAACAGATAAAAACTATGATAAACCAGATTTTATAAATAAATATATAATAAAAAATTTCAATAATACTTTAAACAATTATAAAAAATTTATTTCCATTAATAAGCTTAAGTCATATGAAAAAAAGCTTGATAAGGCAAATTTAAAATTCAGATCCATAAAAAGGGTTTTGGAAAGAGATTATACGAATAATATTATAGATGCATTAAAATCAGCAGATTATTACAATTTCATTGAAAATGGAAGTTTCGCTTGTCTGCTTGGAGTCAGGGGAGCAAAAGACCTAAAAGTAAAAATAGGTGATGTTGTAAGATGCTCTGTGACAATAGATAAAAAGGATGAAAAAGGCAGAATCAAACACATTCATCAATTAATTGATATAACCGTTGCCGGCATTATTAATTCCCCAAATCCAGCCATTAACGGTAATGTTGCATATCTACCGCTGGATATTTTGCAGGATAATAAAGGTATTATGCTTGAAGGAGCAATTACAGAGATATGCATAAGAAAAAAAGGTTTCAGCGAATACTCCCTGCCGGGCAAGGATGAAACTGCAAAATATATTAAAAATATTCTGGGCAATAAACTTCCTGATAATTTAACTGTGGTTAACTGGCAGGATGTTGCAAAAGATTACCTTGCTGCATCGGCAGGAGATATAGTAACAACAAATATCATGATAGGCATACTATTTTTACTTGCAATTATGGGTATTGCAAATACAATGCTCATGGCTATTTTTGAAAGAACCAAAGAGATAGGAATGCTTAGAGCCAACGGTATGAGGGATTTCGATATAATAAAGTTATTCTTATATGAAGCCGGACTAATAGGTTTTATAGGTTCCTTTATCGGAATAATTTTAGGACTGGTATTGGACTATTGGATCATTTATTACGGAATCGACTATACCAATATACTTGCAGAAACTAATATGGAAAATTTCGGTTACAGAGTAGTAGGTATTTTCAGAGGAGCATGGAATTTTCACACAATAATAGCTTCACCAATTATTGCGACAATAATTGCCGCATTTACTGCTTTTTTCCCTGCTTTAAAAGCAGTAAAAATGTCCATAGTAGATGCTTTAAGATTTGAGTGATAAAGAAACCGTATCGGAGGAAACTATGAATAAGGGGAACAATATTTTAACCAGTTTTATTTATTTGATTAAAATTGCATATAGGAATATATTCAGAAACACAAGAAGATCAATATTAAGCATGGCTGCAGTAGGTCTGGCTGTCTTGTTGATAGTTTTCTTTATGGCTTTTGTGGAAGGCATGATGGACAGCATGAAGCTTATTGCAACAACATTTGAATCAGGTCATATTAAAATAACGACAAAGGATTATGAAAAGGAAGAAAATTTTATGCCTGTATGGTATCCTGTTGAAAATCCGGATTACTATATTGATGAAATAAAAAAAATCAAAGGAGTAAAAAGAGTCACTCCGAGGATACTGTCATACGGGACTTTTACAAACAGTAAAGTAAAACACGGGATAATCGCAGGTGTAAAAATCGATGATATTCTGCAATCAGTAGATGATAAAATTAAATACGGATATTACAATTTTACAAGAAAAAGCAATGGTCTTTTAATCGGAAGATATCCCGATAAAAATGAAAATGAATGCGCCATAGGTTACAGGCTGGCAAAAAAGATGGAAATCATATGGACAGTAATTGACAAGTATGAATTTGAATGGCTTATCAACAATATCGATAAGGAAGAAGCAACATTGATGAAAGACTGCTATAAATATGACGAGTCATTAAAATCATATAAGCTCACTCTTTTCAATTATCAAAACCTTCCAAAAAAAGAGGTGAAAAGATTAAATAAAATTGAAAAAATAAAATATTTGGACCTCATAAACTTGTTCATGAACATTGATGTAAAAAGTCTACCGGAAAGAATAGGTAATTTTGCCAATACTGTTGAATATCTATTAATATTTGATTATATGAAGGAAACATTTTTAAAATCTTATCAATATGATGCAGACAATGAAGTTTATAATATTAAAAATGATTTAAAAAAAAATGAGGAACTGCTTTCATACATTAAATCCGCTCTGGAACTCAGAATCCCTTTTAAAATCTTATCAAGCCAGTATTCGGATAAATACTCAGACCCAAGAATTACTGGAGTTTTTGAATATGATTATATAACAATAGATGAATCCATGCTCATCATACCATATGAAAGAATGCAGAAATTAGCATCATTAAGAAATAAAACTCAAAGCATATTTGTATTTGCGGAAAATTTAAAAGACATAGGAAATATTAAACAGGAAATATCTTTAAAATTTAACAATCCTGAGCTTGTTATTAAAGACTGGACTCAATTTCCATTTTTAGCTATGTTTAATTCATTTGAATTGATGTATTATATAATTTATGCAGTGTTTTTAATTGTAGCTTCATTTCTTATAATAAACACAGTATTAATGGTAATACATGAGAGGATCAAAGAAATCGGTATGATGGGAGCTCTCGGAATGAAAAGACACGAAATAATCATAGTATTCTTTCTTGAAGCTTTCTTTTTAAGTGTTATAGGTGCTTTTTTCGGAACATTTATCGGAGGTATTACAACACTTATCCTATCCTATATGCCTGTAAGCATGGAAGCAATGATGGGAGGAATAGAGTTCCCTGTTACCAATACAATTTTTGTAAAATTTTCATTTATGATACTTCTTTCCAGCTTTTTGTTCGGTTCACTACTGACCTCAGCATGTACTATAATACCGTCATTAAAATCGGCGTTTATTGAACCGGTTGAAGCATTAAGAAGATAAATAATTAATAAGGAGAAAAGAATGAAATTAAAATCAATGATATTTTTTTGGGCGCTATTTATACTGCAAAATGCTTTTTCACAGGATGCATTGACAATAATCAGAAAACTTGATAACAATGAAGTTTTCAATGCCATTCAGTATGAAGGAGACATGACAATATTCATAACGGGGAAAAAAATAATAAAGACATTTACATCATATGCAAAGGGAAGATTAAACTATTATATCGAGTTTACAAATCCTGATGATCTTGGGACAAAATATATGAAGAAAGATGGTAATCTGTTTTATTATTCCGATGATACAGAAAAAGTCATCCCCATTACAGGTCATATGCTCAGAGAGTCAATGATGGGGTCAGATCTTTCTTATGAAGATGCCATTGAAAATGAAACACTGGAAAGTCAGTATAATGCAAAAATTATCGATCAGATAAAATTTGACTCAGACACTAAATTCAAAGGTAAAGATGTTTGGCTTCTGGAACTCAACGCAAAAAAGAAAACAGTATCATATCCCAAAGAGCTTATCTGGGTTGACAAGGAAACCTTTGCTGCATTGAAAATTGAAAGATTTGCTTTATCAGGTGCAAAATTAAAAGAATTTCTTCTGCTTGATGCTGAATGGATAGGCAATAAATATTTTGCCACAGAAATGCAGATAAAGGATCTATTAAGAAAAGATTCAAGAACATTATTTAAAATGAAAAATATTAAAATGAATGTACAAATACCCGATGATGCGTTCAGTTTAAAAAGATTAAGCAGATAAATATAGTTAAATAACGGAAAAATTATCATGATAAAAAAAATTCTGACAATATCAATCACTTTATTTTGTTTAATTAATATTTCAGCAAAATCATCGGTTAACTTTTACGGGGAACTTGAATCAACATTTGACTCAACTCACAAGAGGGAATATAAATATAATGACATAGGGTTATACAGCTGGGGTGTTAACAATTATGCAAACCTTAAGATAACAAGCAGAATCAATGATTTCATATCTTTTGGTATAGCATTCAACGTCAATACTTTTTCAGGAAATTATACGGATCAATATAAAATTTTTTATGCACAAACAGCGATCTCAATGCTGATCGATCCTGTTGAATACAAACTGATACGTAATAATTATTTTTCGATTCCTTTTTATTACAAATCAACATATGTAGGGTCATTAGATCTCGAAAGGTTATTTTTTAAAGTTAGCACAACTGAAGTCGACATTGAGACCGGATTGATTAGAATAGCCAGAGGCTACAGTTATTTTTTCAAGCCAATGGATATATTTAATCCTGTTGATCCGTTCAATCCCAATGCAAGACCTCAAGGCAAGATAGCCCTGAAAACAACGTTTTATCCTGCGGATTTATGGAGCATTGAACTGTTTGCAATAGCACCGGATGATCCTATTCAGCAGAACGGCTGGGGATTTAAGTTCGGGAGTGCAACAAACTTTACAGTTGACAGATTTAATTTTGAATTTTTATATTCTCTATTTCTGCCCGAAATATCATATCTGCAAAAACCATCAGATATAGGTCTTGCAGACTCAGTAAATAATGATTATTCGCATATATTCGGTTTCAGCATGAAAGCTGATGTTGAGATCGGTCTTTTTACTGAAATTTTATACAGGCTTGATCAGAAAACAATACGCGAAAAAAACTATTATGGAAAAGAGCTATACTTTTTCCGAGGACTGGAGGCAAGTATCGGATTAGACTATACGATACCTGTAGCAAATACAGATTCAAAATTCTACCTATTAATAGAATATCTCTTTTATGGAAGCGGTATGCTAGACTTTGATGAAAAGGACATAGGGGAATTATATATAAGCAATGACTGGAAAAAGACAGATACTTATAACAGGTTATCTCTTTTTGACGAAAGTAAAAAACCTCTCTATTTCCTGAGGCATAACTATATTTTCGGTCTTGTAAAATACATCATTAATACATATGTTTCATTGAGTGCAAGTTATCTGTTCGGCATTGATGACCAGTCCGCCCTTTTATCTTTTATCATTGACATAGAGCCATTTCAGGCGTTCAGCATTGCTATTTCTGCAAGCTACCCTCTCGGCTGGGAAATCGTCAATAATACATGGTATCCCGGAGAGTTCGGCTCAACAAACTCTGGTTATATTCAGAAGTATAAGATAAGCGGCAAGGTAAAGTTTTAATAATTGACTTTTTTATATATTTAATTGTATAAATTATCCAGAAGTTTATCTGTAATTTTTACTGGAGGTAAAAATGAATAAAAAAGTAAATGAAGAGATGAAAAATTTAGGCAAAGAAGCAGATCTGGCAGGACCGGGAGTAAGCACTTATGAAGAGGTCGATAAAATTCTACCAAACGACTATAAACCGCTTCTTCCTCCGCTTGAGAGAATGAAAGCAGTTTATGTAATCAAAGACTATATTGAAAAAAACTTGTGCAAAGAATTAAATCTCACAATGGTACAGGTGCCTCTCATGGTATCACGTGAAAGTGGTGTAAACGACTATCTTGACAGGGATGGTTCAAGAACTCCCATTGAGTTTAATTGCGGCTTAGGACTCGATAAACCAATCCATGCTCAGGTCGTTCAGGCAGCTACCAAATGGAAGCGAATGGCTTTAAAGCAGTTTGACTGCAAAGTCGGAGAAGGTATATGCACTGACATGCGCGCAATAAGAAAAGATTATTTTCTTGATCATGATCACAGCTGTTATGTGGATCAGTGGGATTGGGAAAGAGCAATCACAAAAGATCAGCGAAACTTAAAATTTTTAAAAGAAGTTGTTCAGAAAATCTGGAAGGTAATATACGGTGCAGGCAAGCTGGTGATTGAAAACTGGCCTGAACTTAAAACCGATAAATATACAGAAATTCCTGAAGAACTCACATTCTTTCATGCAGAGGAGATTCTTGATATGTATCCAGATCTACCCCGCAAACAAAGGGAAACCTTAGTTGTTCAAAAATATAAAGCAGTATTTATAATCGGTATCGGCTGGACATTGAAAGACGGTTATCCTCATGAAATGAGGGCTGCTGATTATGATGACTGGGTAACAGAAACAGTTTCTGATGATGGTAAACCAATGCACGGCATTAATGGAGATATCTTAGTATGGAATCCTGTAACAAGACGAAGGCATGAATTAACTTCCATGGGCATTCGTGTTACAAAGGATACATTAAGAAAACAGCTTGAAATTACCGGTCAGACTGACTTCTTGAAACTGCCTTATCATAAAGCTATTTTAAATGACCAGATACCATTATCCATAGGCGGCGGTATCGGTCAGGCACGTACATTTATGTACCTTTTAAGAACAGCTCATCTGGGCGAAGTAACAGTATCTATATGGCCTCAAGAGTTAAAAGATATATGTTCCAAAAAAAATATACATGTATTAGAGTAATATGAATTTATTGAATATCCTTATCACCTCTCTCAAATCATGCGAGAGAGGTTTTTTTATTTAAGTTTTTAATTATTGATGAATAAAAAATAATTATATCATCCTATAAGTATAAACAATATAGCATTTAAATAAATCTAAATAATATAAATAAATTTAAAGTTTATAATCTTACTATTACGAAAATTAATACTATATAATATTTCATTTAATTAAAGGAGAAAATATGGCTAATTTAAAAAAAACAATTATTGTAATTATCATTATTATCATTATTTCTATATTTGTTGTCGGCTCTATGATAAGAATTATTCCAGCCGGCAGCGTTCATGTATTGACAAGGTTTGGCAAGGTTACCGGAAAAGTACTGTATCCTGGTTTAAATTTTATTCTTCCGTTTATCAATAATACAATATCTTATAACACTAAAAAAATAATCTATGAAACTACTGCAGAAGCTAGACAGGGAAATAGTAGAGCTGATTATATAGATTTCCCTGTAGATACAAATACTAAAGATGGACAGCAGGTAAATATTTATTATACTGTAAGATTTAGTGTTGATTCGAATAAAGTAACATGGATTGCCAATAATATCGGAAGACTTGATGATATTGTAGAAAGAATTGTTAAAACCGAATCAAGAATCTGGATTAGAAATATTCCAAGAGAATTTAATGCAGAACAGCTTTATACAGGTAATGTTCAAGAAGTACAAATAAGGATTGAAGATAAATTAAGTCCAGTATATAATGATAATGGTATAATCCTGGATAGTGTAGGAATTCGTGAGATTAAATTTGCTGAAGAATATGTAAAAGCAATTGAAGCAAAGCAGATCGAAGCGGTAAAAATCGAGGCTGAAAAAAACAAGGCTGAACAGGCAAAATATCAGAAAGAAGCAAGGATTACCCAGGCAGAGGGACAGGCAAGAGAACAGGAGCTTCAAAGAACCACTATAACACCACAGCTTATTCAAAAACTATGGATAGAGAAATGGAATGGAATACTGCCTACTGTAATGGGACAGGGAACGACCTTAATGGATATAACAGAAATGATTTCAAAAAAATAAATTTATATAATTAAAAAAATAAATATTTAAAAAATCAAGAATATAGGTTATCATCAATAATAATCTTAAAAATTCTTGATTTTTTTTATTAATATATAAGTATAACAATGACTTAAAGCAATAGACAGGAGGAAATATGAAAAGATCTATTTTTATTATTATGTTTTTATTTGTTTTATTTTCATCTTATTCGGCAAATAACGAAAGTCTTAACAAAGCTTTAATTAAAGCTGCTGAAAAGGGGAATTTGGATGAAGTTAAAAAACTTATAGAAAAGGGAGCAGATATTAATGCAAGTTCTTCAAATTTTGGTTCCACTCCCCTCTCCAGAGCACTTTCGGGTGAAGATACGCCTGGCAAAAAAGAGGTTTATGAATTTCTGATAAAATCAGGCGCTGATCTAAAAGTAATAAATTCTAACGGAAGTTCACTTCTGCAC
>JAFGQB010000115.1 GCA_016935915.1 Spirochaetota bacterium | reverse complement strand
TCCAGGATCAAATCGTTAAGCTTGAGATTTGATTTACTAATTTCCAATAAATTTTTGATCCTTTCATTAATAAATTTAATGTTTAAAAAACTATCAATTAATATAATCAATTCATCAAGTGAGTTTACGATTTTCAAAGGTATCCCTTTGATATCCAGATTTAAAAAGCTGTATTTTTTAAATGCAAACCAGACAACGCTTATCCAAATTATGCTAAAAATCGGCGATAATGCATAACTTCTATTATTTAAAAAACGAGATAATATAAAAGGTTCAAAATTATAACAAAAAATAGTGGCAATGATCGAAAAAATTATTATTAAGCTCTGTTTTTTTATTCTTTTATTAATATTTTTTTTTCTGTAGAAAAATAAAAAAACCGTACATAATAAATAATATAAAAGATAATTTATCATAAAAAGTAATAAGATCGGAGATGATAGATTTGGCGTGCAAACCCAATAATTCCCGATCTTTTCATAATCTATAAAAACAAAAGGATATTTAAAACTGAAAATTAAAAATAAAAATGAAGGTAAATAAATAATTATTTTAAAAAATACTTTTTTAAAATTGATATATTCCAAAATAAAATGCAATGTAAATGCATGAAGAAATATAAAGCCTATTGAAGATATTTTTTCCCAAATGATTATATTTGACTTATCATCTGAAGAATATGCAAAAGCAGCTCCAAGTGACCATATAGCCATAGATAAACAGATAAAAAGAAATAAAATATTTAAAACTGATCTTTTGTTAATCAGGAATATATATGCCCCTTCAAAAAATGATATTAAAAAAACAACAACTGCAATAAATGACAAAATGTTCATATAAATTATACCTGATATTTAACAATGTAAATAAACATAACTCGAATTTTTTTTAAACTATAATACCATTTTAACATATTTTATAGTATAAAACAATTATATAAAAGAGGTTCTATGATAGTTAAAGCAAGAGAGATATTGATAAAGGTATTCGGATATCGATCATTTTATCCCATGCAGGAAGAGATAATTAGTGAAATACTCAACAAAAAGGACTGTCTTATAATAATGCCGACAGGAGGTGGAAAGTCTCTCTGCTATCAGATACCTGCTCTCATTTTTGACGGACTGACAGTGGTTGTAAGCCCGCTTATATCCTTAATGAAAGATCAGGTTGATAATCTTAATGAGCTTGGAATACAGGCATGTCATTTGTCAAGTTCTGTTGCTCTGGATGAGTACAATCAAAGCAAAGGCGAAATCTTAAGCGGCAAAATAAAGCTTTTGTATAGTGCACCTGAAACATTGATGAAACCGCACTTTTTATCCTTTTTAAAGCAGGTAAAACCTGTTTTTTTTGCAATTGATGAAGCTCACTGCATCTCTCATTGGGGTCATGATTTCAGACCAGAGTACAGACAGCTTTCAAGATTAAAAACCTTTTTTCCAAAAGCTCATATTGCAGCATTGACTGCAACTGCAACCAAACCGGTAAGAGAAGACATTAAAAAAAGTTTGAACCTTACAGAACCTATTGACTTTATTGCAAGCTTTGACAGACCGAACATTTTTTTGGATATAAAGGAAAAAAACAAACCATTTGACCAGACATTAGAGTTTTTATCCAAATTCAATAACCAGTCAGGTATTATTTACTGTTTTTCCCGTAAGCAGGTTGATGAATTGTATGAAAAATTATACAAGTTAAACTATTCGATTAAGCCTTATCATGCTGGTCTATCCAATGATGAGCGTAAAATCAATCAGGAATTATTCATCAAGGATGACATTCAGATAATAGTTGCTACAATTGCATTCGGAATGGGCATCAATAAGCCAAATGTCAGATTTATACTTCATTATGACCTGCCTAAGAATATCGAATCATACTATCAGGAGATAGGAAGAGCTGGACGTGACGGCATGCCTGCTCATTGTCTATTATTGTACAGTTATGGAGACACAAGGAAGATCCAGTATTTTATTGATGAAAAAGAGGACTTAAGACAAAAAAGTATTGCCTTAAAACATTTAAAGGACATCATAAAGTTTGCTGAGTCAAAGTTATGCAGAAGATATCTGATAATCAGGTACTTTGGAGAAGATTACAGAAAAGTCAAATGCGGGCATTGTGATATTTGTGTAAAATCGGAAGATAACATTGAAAAAATAGATATTACCGACCAGACAAAACTGATTCTTGAAACCGTTAAATCGACTTATTCCAGGTTCGGTGCAACACATATCACAAATATTTTAAGAGGTTCTAATGATAAAAAGATAGCCCAGTATAAACATGCTAACCTGGTTGTTTATGGCAAAGGCAAAGAATATTCAAAGGAATATTGGCAGAATATAATAAAACAGCTTATAAATCAGGGGTATCTATTTAAGGATATAGATGATTTTGGTATTATCAAGCCGGGAGTAAAATCAGATGATGTTTTGCGTCATAATGAAAAAGTATTCGGCTTACCCTTATCAGAAAAAGAAAGTATAAAAAATCAAATTGCCGATAAAAAAAGTATGGTTTACGATGAAGAACTATTTGAAGAGTTAAGAAAAAAAAGGAAAGAGCTTGCATATCGCCAAAATGTAGCGCCTTATATTATTTTTCCAGATGCAACGCTTATCAGCATGGCTTTTTCATATCCAAAAACATACGAAGAATTAAGTAAAATCACAGGAGTCGGCAAAGTTAAGCTTGAAAAATACGGTGATATTTTTTTATTGTTGATCAAGCAGTATCTGTTAAGAAATCAGCAAAAAAATGTTAAAAAATAAAAATTTTTAACAATAATTTATAAAAATAATGATTTTTATCTTGTTAAATTTGTAAATAATTTGTATAATAAAAATGAAGTTAGATATTTAAAATTAAAAAAATATTTTATTTTTAAAGAATAAGTAATTATTTTATTGATAATTTTTAAAGATGAAAAAAGTATGCATTAACTCTTTAAAAATCTTTTAATCAACAGGTTATCTTATCTCTTTTTTAATAAAATAATAAGGAGGTATAAAGTTAAAAAAAATTTTTTATTATTTAATAATATTCCGTATTGGAATATTACAAAAATGAAAAAAAGGGAGTTTAATTAAAATGAAGAAAAAAAGTGTAATTATTTTAAGTATTTTAGTTTTAATGGCAGCTCTTATATGGTTTAACTGTAATCTTGATCAGGAAAAAAAAGAATCAATTAAATTAATTGACATGCAGACAGCTATAGATGAATGCGGCTACACATTTACTATCGGTGATACAGGGATCGGCGATTATAGACTTTTATGCGGCATTAATCCTGCTATGAATACAAATGAATTTGATATTCTTGACACTACCGATCTTGTAAAAGCATCAACTCTTCCAGGTTCTTATATTGGAGCAACAACAGCAGTAAAAAATCAGGGTAATTGTGGTTCTTGCTGGGCTTTTGCAACAACAGGACTTTTTGAACATGTTGTAAAGTTTTTTCTGGGCGCAACGGAAGATTTTTCAGAACAGCAGTTGGTTTCCTGCAATTCTTATAATTACGGATGTGACGGCGGATATTTATGTCCTCAATTTTATACAGGCGGCGCCATGAGAGAAAGCTGTTTTCCTTACAGGGCAAGTGAAGTAAGCTGTAATACAAGCTGTACTAAATATTACAGAGTGAACAGTTATGCATCGGTATCAAATAATGTTGACTCAATCAAACAGGCTATTTATACTTATGGTTCTGTAGCATCACTTGTATATGTTGACGACTACTGGGCTGCTTATACAGGTGGAACATTCAACAGAAATGCATCATCTCAATGGCCTAATCATGCAATAATGCTTGTAGGATGGGATGACAGCCGTGGGGCATGGAGATTGAAGAATTCATGGAGCACCAGCTGGGGTGAAAGCGGCTATATGTGGATGTCTTACGGGGTTCAACGCGTCGGCGAAGGCACCATGGTAATAACCAGCGTAAGCAATTAAATTATTTAAGAAAATTATCAGTATAAATATGGCAGGTTATTAATTTTTTATAACCTGCTGTTTTTTATTAATTTTAATATTGAAAAATCGTATATAATAATATATGACTTTTAAAATACATCTTTTTAGAAATGCTTTTGTATGAATTAACGGAGTTTTAAGATATGAATAAAAAAATTGATTATATTCTGTTGCTTTTTGTTATAATATT
>JAFGQB010000114.1 GCA_016935915.1 Spirochaetota bacterium | reverse complement strand
TGCAGGAAAGAACATTAAGGACAATCAGTATTGAGGCAAAAGATATTAAATAAAATTTGTTTTTATTCATTGATTTTCTCCGTTTTTAATTGTTTTTTATTGTACCGTAATACCATTTAATATAACATCAATTACTTTGTCGATTTCCTTGTCAATGTTTTCAAATTTAAAATATTTGCCGAATATTTTTTTCTGTGCAATGAAAATTGCTATATTGGATAGTATTGATCGGAAAACAACCATGATATCTACATTTTTTCTCAATATATTTTTTTCTGCCATCTGGAAATAAAAATCATTGAATATTTCCATGGCTTTTTTAATGATATTATTATAAACAGCATCTCTTATCTCTTCATGGAGGATTGCTTCCATAAAAATAATTTGTGCCATAGGATAGATTTTATCAACCATTTTTATTCTGTCATAAATGACTTTTTTTAAAACGGTTTTAATATCGCATTCTTTATCATTTTTAAAAATATCTTTTATTCCTTTTAAAACTATTTTTTCGCTTAAAATATTAATTAAATGCAAGAGTATTGCTTTAAGAATGTCTTTTTTCGTTTTAAAATATTTAAATATAATTCCTTCTGAAACTCCGGCATCTTTTGCGATTTCTTTGGATGTTGCGGCGCTAAATCCTTTTTCCGAAAAAAGCTTGATGGAAGACTGCAGTATTTTTTCTTCTTTTTCATTTAAATTAAGTTCTTTAAGATCAATTTTTTTCATAAAATTCCTTAAATAATTGAGTGAGTAATCACTTAATTATAACATTAGATTCTGCTTTTTTTGAATAATATTTACAAATTAATTTAAATTGAGAATATTGATTTTTGAATTTTTCTTATCCTTCCTTTTTTTGGGCGCTCTAAAGATGACCGGAAACAGCAGGTTTTCTTTGAAATTGGATAACTTGTTTTTTTGGTTTTAGTAAAACAAATTGGGGGAGGGACAGAGCTTTAAAAAGTAATTAGAAATTTGACCTAATAAATTAAATTTCGGGGACAGAGCTTTAAAAAAAAATTAAAAAAGTGAAGTTTTGATCATAAAATAAAGGTATAAAACCAAAAAATGAAAAACGGTCGATTCCGGACAGAAGAAAGCGCCAAAAAAAAAGCGAAGTCTTAAAAAATAATATTAAAACTTTGCGCCTATTTTTTTTTAATTAAAGTTTAAATTCCCATAGCATGCTGTTTTTACCGTATTTTGTTGTTTTGAGAGTTACAAGATATTTTTCTGCATTGTTTTTTTCTTTAAAAGGCCCGACTCTCAATCTGTAAAAGGTTTTATCGCTTTTATTTTTCTGTTCAAGGTATGCAGGGTAACCCTGCATTTTATAATAAATGGATATCTCTTCTGCTAATTTTTTATCTTCATATGAACCTACCTGAACCGCATATCTTAATGAGGTCTTACTGCTTGTTTTAGGCTTTTTTATTTCTGTCTGTTTAGTAATTTTTTTCTCTGTTTCTGCGGTATTTTTTTTTACAGCGGTTTCTATGCTGTTGTCTTTGTATTTTGAAGAATAAAGGATTTCCGAATCATCCAGAATACTTGTCTTTTCATCGATTTTTTTTGTTTCCTTTATAGCATTTTCATCATCTTTTTTTTCAACTAATTGAATTTTTAGTTCATCAGGAGTTGATTCGGTATTATTTGAATCATTTATTTTGTTTTCTGAATTGATTATCTGATCTTCGATACCTAACTCTCCGTGATAATCAAAATATGCAGGATTTGAACTTGAGCTCTTATATGATAAGGTATTATCATTTTTGTTTAAGTTGTTTTTTATAATTATAACAGCAACAAAAAAAGCTGTTGTTATCAGAACTAAAAGCAATATAAAGATGATCCATATCCTGCCTTCAGTTAAATTTATCGCATAATATTTTTTATTGTCATTGTCGTTTATCATATTTTTATTAAACCTCTTTTAAAAAATTGTTTATCTCTTTATATAAATTCTGAATTTTTTTGTCGTTTCTTATATAATAAATATCGGCATTACATAATTTTTTTTTACAAAAAGCATACTGTTTTTGATAAATTAGAATTTTAATTATCCGGAATAAATCGGTATTACCTCTTTTAAGTGCTCTTTTTACAATTGATAAGAGGGAAGCTTTAATAAAAATTATATGACTGCATAATTTATCAAGCCCCATTTGAAACAGCAGCGCCGCATTTATTAATATTTTTTTATTTTTTGATTTTTCTACAGATTCTTTAACTTTTTTTATCATCAGAGGATGTACGATTGAGTTTAATATCTTTAACTTTTTTTTATCATTAAAAACAATTTTAGCCAGAAGTTTTCTGTTAATTGAGTTTTCAGTTAAGATTTCTTGCCCGAATTTTTTTATTATTTCAGTTTTTTTTTCTTCGAGTACATTATGACCTATTTTATCTACATCTATAATGTAAAAATCATGTTTTTTTTGAAAAATTGATCCTGCTGTTGATTTGCCGCTGCAGAAATATCCGGTAAGACCAATGATCAGTTTAGTGGATTTCACCCCAGTTATTACCTGCCTGTATTGAAGTTTGTAATTTCAGTTTAAAATTAAATCCGTTTTCCATGGAGTTTTTTATTATTTTAAAGACTTTTTCTTTTTCATCCAAAAAAACATCAAAAATCAGTTCGTCATGCACCTGCATGATTAATTTTGATCTGATATTTTGTTTTTTGAATTCCTTGGCGATTTTAACCATACTTATTTTTATTAAATCCGCTGCTGTTCCCTGGATGGTTGTATTAACCGCCATTCTTTCTCCGTTCGCCATGATATTTTTATTTCTATCCAGTATTTCGGGTATAGTTCTTTTTCTTCCCCAATGAGTTTGTGCATATCCAGTTTTTTTGCATTTTTCCTTGATATCATGCATATATCTTGATATGCCTGAATATTTTGTGAAATAAACATTTATAAAATTGGCGGCTTCAGCTCTTGTTACATTAATGTTTTCGCTTAACCTGTGAGGTCCCTGCCCATATAAAATGCTGAAATTTATTGTTTTGCCGATTGTTCTTTCTTCCTTTGATATTTGATCAATAGGTTTGTCAAAAATCAGGCTTGCTGTTTTTTTGTGAATATCTTCACCTGTTTTGAAAGCTTCCGACAAATTATTGTCATTTGAAAATTCAGCCAGCAAAAACAATTCAATCTGAGAATAATCGGCGCTTACCAGAATGTTGTTCTTTGAAGGAATAAATGCTGTTCTTATTTTTCTTCCTTCTTCGGTTTTAATGGGGATATTCTGAAGATTAGGATTTTTACTTGACAATCTGCCGGTCTGAGTACCTGTCTGCATATATGTAGTATGAATTTTATTGGTTTTAGGATTGATCAATTGCGGTAATGCATCCGAGTATGTTGATTTTAATTTGCTTATAGTTCTATACTCCAATAAAGCGGATGCTATAGGATGTATGAATGAAAGTTTTTCAAGCACATCAACATCGGTTGAAGGTCCTGTCTTTGTCTTTTTAACAATAGGAAGTTTTAATTTATTGTATAATATTTCGGATACCTGTTTTGGAGAGTTTGGATTAAAACTTTCTTGCGCAAGATCAACTAATTTAGTGTTTATAACATTCAAATCTTTATTAAATTGTTCTGATAATTTTTTTAAATATTCCGGATTGATACTGACTCCGTAATATTCCATTTCAGTAAGTATGCTTACCAGAGGCATTTCAATTTCATAAAAAAGATTTTTGGTCTGGACATTATTTTCTATTTTTCCTTTTAATATTTCATAAAGCTGATAGGTTATATCCGCATCTTCACCCGAATATTTTACAAGATCATTTATTTTTACATCCTGAAGAGTCTGCTTTTTTGTGTCCTGCACAACATCGTTATAATGTATTGTTTTATAATCGAGATATTTTAAAGCAAGATCATCCATGTTGAAAATGTTAAATGCCGCATCAAGGCAGTATTCGGCTATCATTGTATCAAACAGGTTTTCTGTAACATTAATCCCTTTTGTCTTTAAAAATTTTATATCAAACTTTACATTATGCCCGATCTTTAAAATACCATGATCTTCAAATATTGGCTTAAGTAACTTTAATTTGTCATTAATATAATTTTCATCAATTTTTATTTTTAATTCTTCCTGCTGGTCTATTGAAATATTCAATGGTATGATAAAAACATCATTGCCTATAGCAAAGCTCATTGATATTATTTTATCATTCAAAAAATCGAAACCTGTTGTTTCAATATCAAAGCAAAAAATTTTTTTATCTTTTATTTTATTGATTTTGTTTTTCAGAACATCATCCGATATAACTAATTGATAATCTCTGTTTAAGGTTTTTAAATTTGAATTATTGTTTTTAATTTCAACTTCATCATTCCCCTTCATTTTGTCGAACAGACTGCCTGAATCGCCTTTTTTAAATATGGAAAAATTATAATCTTTTATTGAATCTATTATGGTTTTTAAACTGTCCATATGTAAAAGCTCTTCTGCGTTTTCAATAGTCAGAGGTTTGCTGGACCATTTATCCCACTCCAGTTCAAGGCCTATATCTCTTTTTACTGTTGCAAGTCTTTTGCTTAAAAAAGCGTTATTTTTATCGGACATGAGTTTTTCTTTAACGCTTTTTGATGAAATATTATCAATATTGGAATAAATATTTTCCAGATCATTAAAGTCACTTAAAAGCTGAGTCGCTGTCTTAGGACCAATACCTTTAACGCCAGGTATATTATCGGAACTGTCCCCAACAAGGGCAAGATAGTCAACAATTTGAGATGGTTTTACACCCATTTTTTTAAATACATTTTCCGCATCCAGAATTTCATAATCATCACCGCTTTTTTGAGGGTTATATACAATGATCTTGTCAGTCACAAGTTGTCGCAGATCCTTGTCAGGTGACAAAATTATTGCTTCCTTATCATTTTCTTTGATAAATTTGTGAGCAATTGTGCCAATTACATCATCAGCCTCAAATCCGTTTTTAAACAGAAATGGAATATTAAGCTTTTCTAAAAGTTTAATGATTTTAGGTATCTGATGAACAAGATCTTCAGGAGCGGGAGGCCGATTAGCTTTATACTCGGGATATATTTCATTCCTGAAGCATTCACCTTCACCTTCAAGTGCAATAAGATAATAATCAGGATTTTCTTTTTTTAAAATTGAAATTAAGCTTTTAAAAAAGCCGAAAATACTGGATGTATTTTCACCGTTTTTATTAGTTAACGGTCTGGATATAAAAGCATAATAGGATTTAAATATAATGCCGAAACCATCAATAAGAAGAACTTTTTTCATCCAATAAGATCCAAAATTTTTGAATCAACATTATTATATACTTTGTTTTCTAAACCTTTTTTCTTTAATTCCTTAATATCGGTTTTAATTTTTTCCATAACAGAGGTGAGTTTTTCTTTGTTTTCTTTGGATTTAACTTTGACTTTATCAACTAAAGAATCAATTTTATTTTTCATGTTTAATATATCAGTGTCTTTTTTATAAGGCGAGCCGTAATATATTATTTCCAGAGGGCCCAGTATTTTTTTAAAAGAAACAAGTTCATTGATGATGTTTTTCTCTAAATTAATGTGCTCAATTAATTTGTCCGGATCCTGAATTGAAATGTCTTCATGTTCTTTGTCAAGAACTAGAAGGTAATCTTCCAGACGTTTTCTTTGTTCTAAAAGATTATTTCTTATTCTGGTGGCTAAAATATTATGTTGCAATATTTACTCCTCCTTTTTCTATTTCACTTTTATTAACTTGAACTTTTTTACCTGCTTCCACCCATGCATCCTTAAGTACCGATAAGTGTTTTTTTACTTCTATTAAAGGCTCTTTTGACTTCTTTATATTTGCATCTGTCAATCTTTGACTTAAATACATGTAAATGCTGAATAACTTTTGGGATATCTCTCCTGCATCCATATTAAGACTTGTAGTCAGCTCGGTTAAAATGTCCTGTGCTTTTACAATATTATTATGGATTTTTTCAATTTCTTTTTTAGGCATTGCATCAATGGCGTTATTAATAAATTTAATTGCTCCTTCATAGAGCATTACAATTAATTTGCCCTGATTTGCCGTATTTACTTGAGTTTTTTTATATTCATTGCGTAAGTCATTATAAGGCATATCATCCCTCCAAAAAAAGAACCATAATAGATTTTCGTCCAAAAATAAAAAATATTAATTAAATTTACAAAAAAATATACTTATAGTAAAGTGTTTTTATAAATGTTTTAAAAAATAAATTTTATGAAAAAATACATTTCTGTATTGTTTATAGTTTTATTACTCAACTGTAATAGGCTTGTTATTCTGCCTGCTTATAAAGATGTTTATATTTCAAGCATTTATCCGGATATAAATTTTAACGGCAAGAGAGAAGCTGATAAAGGTTTTGGTTATGGGACAAAAAAAAATGTATCCGATAATTATATAACCTATCCTGCTTTATATTTAACCAATAGTGAAGATGAAAAAGCATCAATTATAATCGGAGGATTTGATTTAAATTCTGTTAAAAAAGATATTATCCATGCAAGCTTAAAATTTTTTATAAATTGGGCATCAAATGACAGAAAAAACATAACTATTTTTATAAGACCTGTTTTACAGGAATGGCATGAAGATAAAATAACTTTTAATGATGTTTATCAAAAAAGCGACAGTGGATATATTTTGGGAAATATTGCAGAAAGAGATGATAAATTATGTAAAATAATCGTCTTTGACATAAAGAAAAATGATTATAAAGACAATACAATACCATTTTCTGGTTCTTATAAAACTGTATCCGTAAATATTACTGAAATCATTAAAAAAGTAATTAATGATAAGAGAAAGTTTTATGGTTTTTTAATTGAACCTATGGATTTGAATGATTTCAGATATATTACAACAAATATGTCTAATGTCATATCTGACATTGGTATAATAGAGATCGCCTGTATTGAATGGTTTACTTGGGACGGAATGATACCTGCTTATTTTTATTTAAAAAATGGCAGGTGGATAAATTTAAAAAACAAAGCGAAAAATAAAATGAAATATATTCCCAGGATTGAGATTACGGTTTCTGGAAATTAATTAATAATTTCAAGGATTTATTATGAAAGCAATGATATTGAAAGAACAAAAAAAAATATCTTTTGATGATCCTCCTCTGCAAATGACGGATATACCCAAGCCGGTTCTAAAAAACGGAGAAATACTGGTTAAAATAAATGCATGTGCAGTATGCCATACCGATCTTGATGAAATTGAAGGAAGAATTAAACTAGATAATCTTCCCCTTGTTTTAGGGCATCAGATAATAGGCAGAGTGGAGGAAACCAGATCTACTTTTTATAATAATGCAGATAGAGTTGGTATAGGATGGATATATTCTTCATGCGGGGTGTGTGAATATTGCTTGAATGATAATGAAAATCTCTGTCATGATTTTAAAGCTACGGGAAAGGATGCCAATGGAGGGTATGCGGAATATATTTCTGTTAAGGAAGGTTATGCTTATAATATACCTGAAAATATAGATGACATATCTGCCGCACCACTTTTATGTGCAGGAGGAGTAGGATACAGAGCATTAAAACTTTCAGGTATTAAAAATGGCGAATGCTTAGGATTTACCGGTTTCGGAGCATCGGCTCATATTCTATTAAAGCTTGTAAAATTAAAATATCCTGAAGCTAAAACTTATGTTTTTGCCAGAAGCAAAGAGCAGAGGGATTTTGCACTTTCTCTTGGAGCCGATTGGGCTGGTGAAACAGAAGAGTATGCGCCAAAAAAACTCGACAGCATCATTGATACTACTCCTGTCTGGAAGCCGGTTGTTGAATCATTGAAGAACTTGAAACCAGGCGGCAGGCTTGTTATTAATGCTATCAGAAAAGAAGAAAATGATAAGGATTCATTATTAAAATTGAATTATGAAAGAGATTTGTGGCTTGAGAAAGAAATTAAATCAGTTGCCAATGTTACAAGCAATGATCTTAAAGAATTTTTGAACCTTTCAGGTTCTTTATCGGTTAAACCTGAAGTCAGGACATATAAACTGAAAGAAGCAAATAAAGCAATTTTTGAATTAAAATCAGGCAATATTAAGGGTGCATTGGTATTGGTAATATAATTATATTATGAGATTTGTCCGATAATTAAATATGTAAAGTGTGATTAAATTACAATTAGGATATATTTGAATAAAATAATGATAAAAATTGAGAAAAAACATAATATTTGAATAAATTTAATTAAAATTGTTTTTAAGAATTATAAAATATTTTTTATAAGTTAAAAAAAATTGACTTATAAATCGAGAAAAAATATAATTTATTAATTAAGCAGTAAAAAGGAATGATAGTGGGCATTAAAAGAAAAACTATAGCATATCTTGTAAGACAGGTTGATGATAATGTAAGTAACCAGATTTGGTCCGGTATAGTTACCACAGCAAAAGAATTGGATATAAATATTATTGCTTTTATAGGAGATGTACTCGGAAAAAATGAAAGTAATATTGCTTATGAGTTGTGCAATAAAAAACTTTTTGACGGTATTATTACATGGGCAACATCTGAAACAACGAATTTAAGCTATTTCAACAAGTTTAATGATATTCCGCTGTTAAGTTTATCATTAGAAATACCCGGACATCCAGTTGTATCAATTGACTGTTATTCGGGAATGAAAGAAGCATTAACTCATTTAATAAATGAACATGGCTATACGAAAATTGCATTTATAAGAGGACCCGAAAATCATATATATGCACAGGAAAGATATAATGCTTATTTAGATTTTCATAAAGAATTTAATATAAAATTGGATGAGAGAATGGTAACAGATACTGGATCATGGGACTATTCAACAGGCAAAGAAGGGATTATAAAGTTTTTAGATGAAAGGAAATTAAAATTAGGTAGTGATATTCAGGCAATAGCCTGTGTAAATGATTATATTGCAGTAGGAGCTATAGAAGAGTTAAAAAAACATGGATATAAAGTGCCGTTTGATGTAGCTGTAATCGGTTTCAATAATACTACTGAAGCTGAAAGTTTTACTCCGCCAATTACTTCTGTATCAATGCCTTATTTTGAACAGGGAGCATTAGCGGTAAAAGCAATAATGGATATTATTGACGGCAAGACGATAGAAAAGAAAATTTTATTAAAATCAAAATTAATTTTACAAAGATCATGCGGATGCAAGTCTGCTGCAATAAAACATATAGAAAGTGACAAAGCTGCATTGACTTTTGAAAAAAATATTTTAGATAAGATAAGAACTAAAATTGAAAAGTACAGGATTAAGGATAATAAAGAAGTAAAATTTGAAGATATAAAATCATATACTGCAGACCAGATAACAGGGAGAGTAATAAAATACTTGGGCAGCAAGAATGAAAAAGATTGTGTAATAGATGAAATGGTTAAGGTTTTAGCTGTCAAATTTATTGATTCGTTTATTGAATCATTGGAAGGGGATAACAATGAAAGCTTTTTAAATATATTGGAGGATATTCTTGTTTTTATTTCTGAACATGAATGCAACGTAGAAGCTTGGCATGGGGCGATATCGATCTTAAGAGAAAATTTTCTTCAAACCAATAAAGATATTCAAAAATATTTAAAAGCTCAGGACATGTTTGAACAGGCAAGGGTTATTATCAGTGAAGTTGTCAACAGATTTCATATATATAATAATTTAAAAGCAAATAAAAAAGTACAGACTATAAGACAGATAGGATCAAAACTTATAACTACTTTTAATTTAAAAAAACTATCAACTGTTTTATCAGAAGGATTGCAGAATCTTAATTTTCCAGGATTTTATCTTGTTCTTTATGACAAGCTTTTTAAATATAAATTTCCGGATCCAATACCTGATAAAGTAAGATTAATTTTAGCTTTTAGTGAAAATAATTTTATTGATTTCAAAGAAGATTATGTTGAATTTTTAACTTCAGAAATTATTCCAAAAGCATATTTTCCTAAGGAAACAAGCTTTAGGTTCGCTTTGGCTCCTTTACATTTCGATAAAAATCACATGGGATATGTAATTTTAGAAGCAGGTCCTATTGAAAAAAGTATGTATGGAGCAATTGTTGAACAGTTGAGCAGTGCTTTAATGGGATCCTTATTGATGGAAGAAAGAGAAAGAACAGAAGAGTTTTTAGAAGAAACATTGGATAATTTACAAAAAAAAGCAAAAGTTGTATCATCACATAGCCAAAAGATCAGCCAGAGAGTCGATGATGTTTCAGCTGCAGTTGAAGAGATAGCGGCAAATATCAGGCAGATTTCCACAAGAACTGAAGAAGTTATGACAATTGTGAGAAAAGCTGTTGAAATGGCAAGTAATGCAAATGATGTAATAAAAGGTCTAAAGGAAAAGTCTGCTAAAATATCTGAGATAACTAATATAATAAATGATATAGCTGAAAAAACAAGTATATTGGCATTAAATGCAAATATAGAAGCGGCAAGAGCAAGGGAATCAGGTAAAGGATTTAAGATTGTAGCCAGTGAAGTTAAAAAATTGTCAGTATTAACTGTTAAATCAACAGAAGAGATTAAAGAAATCGTTGGCAGTATTCAATCCGGGAGCATTGAATCTTATGAAGTAATTAAAAATGCAGTAAATGTAATAAATAAAGTTTCTGATTTATCAGATGCTATAAAAGAAGCTGTGTCCCAGCAGGTAACCGCAACAAATGATGTTGCAAATAAATTAGCAGAAACTGCATTCGGCAGCAAAGAAATTTTTGAAGCGATAAGAGAAGTTGCATACACTGATGAAAATATTGAAAATCAAGACGGTGATTCAACTATTGCTCAGCAATTAAAAAAATTACGTAAAGATGTGAGAAAATAATATTGGACAATTATCAATGGATGAAATGGGCAGAAAAACTCCAATCTATTGCCCAGGCTGGAATCACTTATTCAACTGATCAGTATGACATTGAAAGATTTCAAGAAATCAGAGAGCTTTCCGTTGAAAT
>JAFGQB010000113.1 GCA_016935915.1 Spirochaetota bacterium | reverse complement strand
ATAGATGAGATACACAGACTGAGGAAAAACATTGAGGAAGTTCTTTATTCTGCAATGGAGGATTTTGCACTGGATCTCATCATAGGACAGGGACCGTCTGCAAAGACAATTAAAATCAATTTGAATCATTTTACACTGATCGGGGCAACAACAAGATCAGGATTGATATCATCACCTTTACTTGCAAGATTCGGTATAAAAGGTCATCTTGATTTTTATAATCATGATGAAATTAAGACCATTATAACAAGATCAAGCCGTTTATTGGATATAAAAATCGATAATGATGCGTCAGAGATCCTCTCAAAGTGTTCTAGAGGAACGCCAAGAGTAGCAAATAATTTATTAAGGCGATTAAGGGATTTTGCACAGGTTGAAGGCGAAGGTGTGATTAATAACAAAATAGCAGAAGTGAGTTTAAAAAGAATGAAAATCGATAACCTCGGTTTAAATAAAATTGACAAAAATCTATTGAAAATATTAATTGAACATTATGAAGGCGGTCCTGTTGGATGCAAAACACTGGCGATCTCCCTGGGAGAGGAACCTGAAACGATCGAAGAAGTTTATGAACCTTTTTTGATACAGATCGGTTTTATCAAAAGGACATCTAGAGGCAGGCTTGCTACAAAAAAGGCATATCTTCATATGGGATATGATTATAAAGAGGAAAAACATCTGTTTGAAGATTATAAAGAAGATTAAAATGAAAAAAATATTATTACTCCTGATAATTTTTAATATTTTCTCCTGTAAAACTTTTTTTGAGAAAGCTGCAGTTGATACAAATAAATCAGCTGAAATAAGAGTTAAACTGACAAATTTAAATGAAAAAATTGAAATAACTTTAAAAAAACATATAAAATTAATTAATTTAACTAATAATGAAGAGATACAATCGATAAAGAAGATAATTATAGAAAAAAATAATGAAAACAACAAAATAAGCATAAACAATGCTGTATTAAATGATCCTTTTATAATATATTCCGAAAAAGACAGATTGATATTTATCAATGATAAAAGTTATTTCGGTAAAATCAAGATCATTCCTGGTAAGGAAACATTTGACATTATTAATATTGTACCAATGGAAACTTATCTAATATCTGTTCTTCCCGCGGAAATGCCCTTGAGCTTCAACGAAGAGGCTTTAAAAGCTCAGGTTATTGTCGCAAGGACTTACGCTTATCAGCACATTGCAAGATATAAAAACAGGAGGGAGTTTGATGTGGATGATACAGTGAGGTATCAGGTTTACTCGGGATACAATTTCAATTTTAATCTTGATCTTCAAATTAAATTGTACAATGCTGTAAAGTCGACAAAAGATCTTATAGTTGTCTATAATGACAAACCGATACTCTCTTATTTTCATGCCAACTCTGGAGGATATATAAGAAGCGGTCTTGATTATTTCGGGAATAATTCAAATTTTCCTTATTTGCCGGATCATTATGATCCTTTTTCACTGTTTTATCCAGGAAGTGACTGGGAATATACTCTGAAGATAAATGATTTTTTAACACTTTTTAATTGTAATGATTCAACAATAACTAATGAAAGTATGATCTTAAATGAAACGGGTTTCATAGAAAGTATAAAACTGAATAATAAAAATTTTTCATCTAAGACGATACGTCAGACAGCAGGTATTAAAAATATTAAAAGTGAAAGGTTTAGTGCAGATATTGATCTTATTTCGCAGGAGATAACTTTCAAGGGAATAGGTTATGGTCATGGTGTCGGATTAAGTCAATGGGGAGCTCAAGGCATGGCTGAAAGCGGTTTTAATTATAAAGAGATTATTAATTTTTATTATCCGAATACTCAAATAAAATTATATTCACCAGAAATAAACAAATGAAAACTGAAATCTTTAATTTTCATATACCTGATGAACTTATTGCTCAATATCCTGCAAAAAACCGTTCTGATTCAAGATTATTGGTATATAATAGGTCAAATAATGAAATAATTGATTCTTTTTTTATAAATATTGCCGATTTTTTGACAGATGAACACTTTCTTGTTTTAAACAATTCCAAAGTAATCCCTGCAAGATTAAATATAATTAAAAAAAATACAGGACAAAAAGGTGAAATATTAATATTAAAAATAATAGATAAATATAATGCCGAAATATTAACAGACAGATCAAAAAAATACAGAGAGAATACAGAGATTATTCTTCCGGATGATACAGTAATTAAAATTGAAAAGAATCTCGATGAACAGATCAAACATGCTGTTTCAAATAAGCCGGTTTTCAATATAAATTATCTTAAAAAATACGCTCATGTTCCTTTGCCTCCCTATATTAGACATGCAAAAGATGAGGTGATTGATAAACAGAGATATCAAACAATTTACTCAAAAGCTTATGGATCATCAGCCGCTCCAACTGCAGGACTCCATTTTGATGATAAAATATTCAAAAGTCTGAAAGATAAAGAAATTGATTTCTGTTATATTTCTCTTCATGTTGGACTGGGCACTTTTCAGCCGATTTATTCAAAAAATATTGAAGAACATAAAATTCATGAAGAAATATATAATATCGATGATGAAAATGCTTTAAAAATTAATAATGCAATAAAAAAAAAATTAAAAATAATTCCCGTAGGAACTACTTCATTGAGAACTATTGAGACTGCGTTTTTTAAGGATCAAATTAAATCAGGAACAGGTTCAACATCACTTTATATTTATCCATCATATAAATTTAAAATTACTTCAGGACTTATTACAAATTTTCATACTCCGAAATCATCATTGCTTGTGCTTGTATCTGCATTGATCGGTTATGAAAAACTTAAAGAAATTTATGATTATGCAATTAAAAAAAAGTACAGATTTTTCAGCTACGGTGATGCAATGCTGATTTTGTAAATTTTAAATATAAAGTAAACTTTTTCTTAATTCTTGACTTGATATTTATCAGATAGTATAATTTAAATGATTTATTTTTTAATTAATAATCTTAGGAATTAAATAATGGTTAAAAAATTAAATATTTTAATTATCGCTTTCCGTAATTTATTTCGTCATAAGGTCAAGTCAATTCTTACCGGCATTGCAATAGTAATTGGAGTTTCACTTTATATTTTTCTTGATGCGATGTTATTGGGCGCACATATCGACTCTGAACGCAATCTTGTAAATTTTGAAACTGGAGCGGCAAAAATTTATTCTAAAAATTATTTCGAAAACAAGGAAGAGCTTCCTCTTTATGAATCATTTGGTAATTATGAACCTATAATTAAAAAATTGGATGAAGCAGGCTATAATTCAACTCCACGAGTTGTTTTTACAGGAATGCTTATGAGCACAGATGTGGAACTTCCTTTTATGTTTATAGGCATAGATCGGGATTCAGACAAAAAAGTATTTCTGCTTGATAAGTATATAGAATCAGGAGAATTCGTAAAAAATCAAGAATTCGGCATTGTTCTTGGATCTAACGGTGCTCGTGACTTAAATATCAATGTCGGTGATGATGTCAGTCTTTCAACTGTTATTGATCTAAAGGATGAAAAAGGAATTATCAGGCATGTTAATCAGCTTATCTATCTGAAAGTTATCGGTATTATCAAATCTCCAAATCCAAAGGTTAATGGTAAAATTGGTTATCTTCCTCTTGATATATTGCAGGATAAACAGGGGATATTGCTTGAAGGGAAAATTACTGAAATTTGCATAAGAAAAAAGGATACTTCAATTTCCGGTCTTCCCGGTGAATCGGAATATCCTGAAGTAATAGCAGAAAAAATAAAAGAAGTATTGCCTGATAATTTAATTGTTGTTAGCTGGGAGGATGATGCTGTTGATTTTTTGTCAATTTCAAGAACCAAAAGAGGCGGTTCCGGTATAATAATAATTTTATTGTTTATAATAACCATAATTCTTATAAGCAATACAATGCTTTTAGCTGTTTTTGAAAGAACAAAAGAAATAGGTATGATGAGAGCATTAGGCTTAAAAGATAAACAGATTGTACGTTTATTTATGATTGAAGCAGGATTGATTGGATTTATCAGTTCATTATTTGGTGTTCTGACAGGAATCATAATAAATTATTTCATGGTAAAATACGGCATTGATTGGACAGCAATGCTTGAGCAGGCAAATATGGAAAATATCGGATATAGAATTGCCGGAGAGTTTAAATCTGCGTGGAACTGGAGCACTATTATTTTTTCTGGTATCGGGGCTACTATAGTTGCCTCAATATCTGCATATTTTCCTGCAAAAAGAGCTGTTAAGATGTCCATAGTTGATACTTTGAGAAATGAATAATAATTAATGCAAGGATTGATTTATGTTTATTGATAAAATAAAAAACAACCGGTTTTCTTTTCTGATTCAAATTGCATACAGGAATATTTACAGAAATATCAGGAGATCTCTTTTTAGTATTGTTGCTATTGCTCTTGCAGTATTATTTATTATAATTATGATGAGTTATATTCAGGGTATGCTCGATAGTGTAAAAAGGATTGCATCAACATATGAAATAGGTGACATAAGATTATACACAAAAGATTTTGAAATTAAAAAGGATTTTCTTCCTCTCCAATATCCAATTGAAATGGAAAACAGAAGCATTGATGAGTTTGTCAATGAATTAAGGTCAATAAAAGGAGTTAAAGCCGTTTTTAAAAGGATTGCAACTCCTGCAACACTTTTAGATAGCAATGTCAAACACGGCATCGCATGGGGGATTAATATTAATGAAGAATCCAAGATAAATTATTTTAATTTCAGCAAAAGAAATAATGGTCTTTTGATCGGAAGATATCCTCATCAAAACAGCAATGAGTGCGCTATAGGCATACGCATGGCACGAAAATTAAAAATAATACAACCTGTAATGGAGATTGATAAATTTATTAATATATACAAAAATCTTTCTTCAGACGATAAAATACTTTTTGATAAATATTATAAACTTAATTATGATAAAAATGTTTATAATCTGATAAGAGAAAAAAATGAACCTGAAAAAAATACTTTTTATAATAAATTAAAAGAAATGAAAAAAAGTAATAGAAAAAAACCAATTTATAAGGATATAGATAAAAAGGATGAATTGAATTTATTTAGAATTTTTATTAATAATTTAGAAGTTGAAATCATCTTTAAAATCGTTTCAAGCACTTATTCTGATAAATTTTATAATCCAAGATTAACAGGTATTTTTGATTTTGATTATGCTTTATTTGATACATCATATATCATTGTACCTTACGATAAACTTTCAAAACTTGCAGTCTTAAAAAATAAAGCCCAATCAATTTTTGTATTTCTCAATAATCCTAATGACAGTGAAAAAATAGCTGAAATTATATCTGACAAATTAAATAGTGAGGATATACTTGTTAAGGAATGGAGACAACATGAATATCTTATCATGTTCAAGCAATTTCAGATGATATATTACATATTTTACGGAGTATTTATAATTATTGCATCTTTTCTGATTGTTAACACAATAATTATGATTATTTATGAAAGATTAAAAGAAATAGGCATGATGGGCGCTTTAGGAATGAACAGAAAGGAGATTGTTATAGTTTTTTTTATGGAAGCTCTTGTTTTGAGTTTGTTTGGCGCTTTTTTGGGTACAATCGTTGGAGGAGGATTGACTTTTTATTTATCAAGAATTCCTATTAATATTGAAGCATTGACCGGCGGCATTGACTTTCCAACAGGTAACATTATTTACATCAGGTTTTCTTTTTTGATTTTATTGAACGGATTTCTCTATGGTGTTATTTTATCATCATTATGCACTATACTCCCGTCTCTTAAGTCCGCTTTTATCGAACCTGTTGAAGCATTGAGAAAATGAGAGAATAAAAAAAGCGCAAGGTGAAAAACCCTTGCGCTTAATTATGAATGATTATTATTAGTATGCAATTACAGTAGCTGCATTTCCGTCCCACCAGTCTGATGTTTCGAGAGTAGTTGTGATATTTCTCCAGTAAATAATTGATACGCTTGCATCACTTTCTGCGATCTTATCGCGTACTACACCAAGATCAGCACCATCGATATAGATTACGCATTTCCATGATGTTCCGCCGTTTTGTCGGACATATTTACCCATATCGCTTCCTTTGAAGTTTCTGTAGGTAATTGTACAAAGGTCATTGATCTGATTCATTTTATCAGCTGCAGAATACATTACACAGTTTTCTACAAGATATGTTCCTGCTCTTTTAACTGTGGTAGCATCTTCACCGACATCAGGAATAGTTACATTGCTGATTGCACTGTTTCCGCCATAGAAATGCAGACCGTCAATAGGATTAGTAATTGTACAGTTTCTAACAGTGCCGTTAGTGATAGCGAATGTAGGTGGCTGTCCTTCAGCCTGTGATCCATCACCCATGCTTGTATCGCATGTTACGGTCATTCCACCGCCGTCCCATGTTGAGCCATTGACTTCAATAGTACACATGATAGTTAATCTTGTACTAGTTGATTCATCAAGAACATTCAAGCTTGATTCATTTTCTGCCTGGTTAAGTGGATTACAGTTAAACCAGATAATTAAAAGAACTATTATCAGAGCTGACAATAGAAGAATACTTCTTTTTTTCATTTAAATCTCTCCTTTTATAAATAATATTTTTTTGTAATTAAATTGTAACATATTAAAGAATTGTTTTCAATATAAAAGTTGTAAAATTAAATGGATTTTTGCATTTATTTATAAAAATCATGTTTAAATTAGATAAATTATATAAAAAATATAAAATCTTTAACATTAATTTTTATTTAATTTATAATTATTATTAAAACTAATTTTTAAATCTAACTTTTATTGATTTTTAACTGATTTTTTTGTATAATATTTAAAGTTTTGGGGAATTAGCGCAGCTGGTTAGCGCGCTTGCTCGACAAGCAAGAGGTCACTGATTCGATCTCAGTATTCCCCAATTTTTATTTAAACATTTCATCATCATCATTATTTTTTTCTATTCTATCCGGTATTGAATATTTATAAAATTTTACAAGCCATTCCTTTGCTTTGACTATTTTTTGGAACATATTGCTGTCACCTCCTATATCAGGGTGATAAATTTTAGATAGATGTCTGAATATATTTAAGATTTCTTTGATTGGAGTTCTTTTGTTCAAACCTAAAATAGAAAGATAAAAGTATTCGTCTGAGCTTTTTATCAAATGATCTTTACTGAATTTATTTTTTTCATTTTTTTCCTGATAATTTTCTTTTGCATAGCAATTTACAGTAAAAAGATTTTTATAATTATTAATACAGTTAATGTCCCATTCAGGTATGAATTTCGTAAAACAGCTCGGGCACCATGTGTAAAAATATTTTTCCTGAAAAAGTATTCTTTCAAGGTTATTAAGACATTTATGGAAAAAAAATTCCTTATCAGGATGAATACCTAAATGTTTTACAGGTTTTATGTTCCAGACATTAAAAAGTGTTATGAGCTTTTCATGAATTTTATTGGGAGGAGGAGGATTTTTTATATCATAGTATTTTGTTAAAAGTATTTTTTCAATTTCAATTTCCGAATGTATCTGGGTCAAGACCTTGCTGATAATACTTTTATCAACACCGTAGTTAATTAGTTTTTTTTCATATTCTTCATTCAATGTTAAGCTGTTTTTTATGAGATTATATCCATATTTTATCTCATAATAGTTCATTTTTTCTTTGTTCACATTATTCCACCATAATCGCGGGAAAAATTGAGTGTCACATCTTTTACAGTATCCTGAATTTTCTATAATATAGATTAAGTATTTAAAATTATTTTTACACTGATGAATGTATGTACCTCTGAAAATATCTTTTTCATTAATGATTTTAAAGTTTCTTGCATAGATCAATTTATCTTTTTTAAAATAATAATCAAAAAGTGACCAATCATTGTCAAGGTTTTTCCATTTATGCTGTTTGATCCTATATAGAAGGTCATCAAAATTATTTTCTGACAATGCTAATGTATTGATTTTTTCTTTGCTAAGATAGGTTCTGGTTAAAAAATAAATTCTATTTAAATCACTCTCGTTTAGAATCATTGCTATTTTATTTTAACTTATTTAAAATTAAAAAAACAGTTTTTTTTGAAAGTTTTAATCACAAAGGCATCCTGACTCATATGATCAATTTTTTTACCAAATATAAAATTATATACATAATTAACTGGATTTTTTGTAAAAAAAATATTTTTTTTACTTTTAAAAATGCGAACTATCTCTTTTAAAAAATTATAATAAAAAAAATAAAAAAGCCCAAAAAGAAGCGCATCCTTTTGGGCATAGCCGGTAATTCTTATTGGAGGGTAATTTATTACTGCTACGATTTAATTATCGGAATTTATTTTTTTTTGCTTTAGTAATTTTTTGAAAGAATTTGTAAAAAAATCTGTCAGATCGAAAATTGATTTGTACAGAATTTTGGTTTTGATCCAGCCGGATTTTTTTTGATCATTGTCAAGATTTATATTTTCCATTATGGATAAAAGTACATTTTGTGCCGAACTTGAAATAATCTCTGCTACTTCTTTATACTCTGTATTTTCGAATAATTGTTTTTCAATCTTTTCAACTTCACTTATGTTTTGGGCGCTTAAGATCCCGCTATCCGGTATGATTTTGATAATTTTACTGCATAGATATTTAATATTTGATGTAATTTTAATAAAATTATCAATTTTTGAGATTATTTCATTTATATCAGTTTTTTTTATTGTTTTTTTGTTATTTTTAATATTTTCATAAAATTTTTTTTTATCCACCTTTTTTACAGGGATTTCATTTAAATTCAATATTTTTGTACCTTCAATATATGAGCCGCCTAAATCAGGCAGATAAACTATGTTATTCGTCAGTTGTATCTCTCTTTCAAACCATTTTTTGAACAATATCATTTTTTGATCAGTATCTACCATATGATTATCTGTTGATTTGACCTTTTTAAGAGGCATATGAGTCAAATAGCTGTATGACATAAATTCCGCAGTTTTAAAATAATCCGATAAAGTTAAAAATCTTGTTTCAAAAAAAGCTCCTTTAAAATGGGTCATT
>JAFGQB010000112.1 GCA_016935915.1 Spirochaetota bacterium | reverse complement strand
GTTGCTGCAGATGAATTAACTCTTGAATTTAACATTTATTTTTTCTCCTTTATATTATCATTAGTTTTTATTATTTCACATGCTACACATGGATCCATGTAGCACATCATGTCATTAAATTGTTCTTTTTCAATACAGGGCGGACTCAAATTAGCACAACCACCGCAGATCGCTTTTTCAGGTTCATTATAAGTGCAACGAAGCTGGCATGCAGGACAAACATATATACAACCGCCGCATTGTCTGCATTCCTCGGATTTTATATCAAAAGGAGTACCTATAGTTCTTTTTTCACCTCGTCCCTGAAAACCGATTGCTTTTGCCATCATTTGCTCTTCACACATCCTTACACAAAGACCGCACAGAATGCAGTCTTCATATTCCTGTTTGAACCTTTGCTGTCTTACTTCATATTTTGAAGCTAAGTCCTGAATGATTTTTGATTGAGGGCATGAAGCAAGGAGTAGTTCAATAATCATCTTTCTTGCTTTAACAACTCTTTCAGATGCAGTTCTGACCTTTAAACCTTGTGTTGCCGGATAAGTGCATGAAGTAACTAATCTTGGAGCTCTATTGCCTTCCTGTATTTCTACCACACAAAGACGGCATGCACCGTAGGGACTAAGTGATTCCAGATAGCAGAGTGTAGGAATCGGGAATCCGTAAAATTGTGCTGCTTCCAGCAGAGTAGTACCTTCCTCTACCGAAACTTTTAAATTATTTAAGGTCATTTCTATCATTTTTTATTTCTCCCTTTGTTTAGCATTTCTACCGAAGTTTTAAACTTTATTTTTGTCTTTGGTTTTGTTTTTTTTCTTTTACTTTTAGCTGATCTTTCATTTCCGTAGGCTGTGTAAACTCAAGGTCACAGCGCATACATCTTTTTGCTTCAAGTACCGCTTCAGCTTCAGAAATTGTCAATTCTATTTCTTTAAAATTATTTTTACGTTTTTCAACAGGAATAAAAGGCTGATTTACTCTCTGGAATTTGCTCAAATCTTCATTTAAAACTAAAGATTCTATATATACGTCTGGAATACTGACTTTATTTGGAAGTTTTAGCTCTTTACCCTGAAGGTAAAGGTCAATAATTTGAGCGCCTTTTTTGCCTGCTGCAATTGCTTCAATAACTGTGCTTGGACCTGTTGCAGCATCACCTCCGGCAAATACACCCTTTTTTGTTGTGGTTAAATCAATATCTTTCAATAATAAAGTCTTACTCTTTTTATTTATTTCAACACCCATATGCTCGATAAATTCAATATCCGGCATGTCACCTATTGAAGCAATCAATGTGTCCAGAGGTATAAACTCTTTAGAATCAAGATTTGGGATCGGCTCTCTTCTTCCGCTTGAGTCTATATCGCCTTGAGTGTTTGAAATAAAATCAACACCTGCCAGCTTATTTTCTTTAGAATGTATGCATATAGGTGAAACCAATGTCTTTATTTCTATGCCTTCTTCAATTGCCCCTTTTATGTCATCTTCAATAGCCGGCATTTCAGAAAATGTTCTTCTGTAAAAAATAGTGACCTTAGATACATTTTTCTGCCTTAATGCAACTCTTGCAGAATCAATTGCAGAATCTCCTCCGCCTATGACACCCACGTGACCTTTTGCCAGCTCTTTTTTGTAAACATTATATGATTTTAAAAAATCCAGAGCCTGATATACACCTTCACAGTTTTCTCCGTCAATATTTAAAAGCCTGCTTTTATGAGCTCCCATTGTCAAAAAAACTGCTTTAAATCCCTTTTCAAAAAGTCCGTCTATTGTCAGGTCTTTGCCTAAAAAAGTATTGTATTTTATTGTTATGTTTTCATTCATGAGTGATTCGATTTCTTTATTCAGCACATCTTTCGGCATTCGGTATTCGGGTATGCAGAGATTAAGCATTCCGCCGGGTATTGATTCTTTTTCAAAAATTGTTACCCTGTAATCTTTTAGTGAAAGATAATGAGCAGCTGTGAGCCCTGCAGGACCTGAACCGATAACGGCAATTTCAATTTTATTATTATCCTTATTTTCAATTTTTTTTGGTTTATAGATTGAAGGATCGACATTATCAGTGATGAATCTTTTAAGAGTTCTGATCGCAATAGGTTTTCCTCCGGTGGAACCTGACCTGCAGCGGTCTTCGCATGGATGAGTGCAGACTCGAGCACATACGGAAGGAAAAGGATTGGCTTCTCTGATTACCATGTAGGCTTCCTTATATTCCCTTCTTGATATATTTGCCACATATTTCCATACTTCAGTTCCTAATGGACATGAATTCTGACAAGGAGCCCCGACAAGATTCTTGCATACTCCTGCAGAACACTTATGATCTACAATATGTTCAATGTATTCATGTCTAAAAAATTTTAAGGTTGAAAGCACGGGATTTGATGCAGTCTGCCCAAGACCGCACATTGTTGTATCTTTTACAACATAAGCAAGTTCTTCTAATAAATCTAACTGGTCAAGGGTTGCTTTGCCGTTTGAAATATCATCAAGGATTTCATACATTCTCTGGGTACCTTTTCTGCATGAAAAACATTTGCCGCAGGATTCATCCTTCAAAAAATTCATAAAATATTTGGCAACGTCTACCATACATGTACTTTCATCCATTACTATCATACCGCCTGAACCCATGATTGAACCTGCTTTTGACAGTGTATCATAGTCAATGGTCAGATCGAATTTACTTGCAGGAATGCATCCGCCAGAAGGTCCGCCGGTTTGAACAGCTTTTATTTTTGCTTTACCTGAAGATCCGCCTCCGATATTATAAATTATATCTTTAATGGTAATCCCCATGGGAACTTCAATTAAACCTGTATTTTTAATTTTACCTACAAGACTGAAAATTTTAGTGCCGTTATTTCCCTTTGTTCCTATTTTTGCATACTCTGATGAACCAAGATTTATAATAAACGGGATGTTTGCCCATGTTTCAACATTATTGATCGATGTTGGTTTATTATTGATACCCTTTTCAATCGGGAAAGGGGGTCTCTGTCTTGGTTCGCCGACTTTGCCTTCTATGGACCTGATAAGAGCTGTTTCTTCGCCACAAACAAAAGCGCCTGCTCCTTTTACTATTTTAATATCAAAAGAAAAATTTGTTTGTAAAATATTTGTACCAAGAAGTCCAATTTCACGAGCTTGTTGGAGAGCAATAATCAGATGTTTTATTGCCAATGGATATTCATTACGTACATATACTATACCTTCACTGCTACCTGTGGCATAGGCACCTATGAGCATTCCTTCGATAATACTGTGAGGATTACCTTCTAAAAGACTTCTATCCATGTAAGCACCAGGATCACCTTCATCTGCATTGCAGACAATGTATTTTGTTTCTTCCTTTCTTTTAGACAGCATTTCCCATTTTAATCCTGTCGGGAATCCGGCGCCGCCTCTTCCTCTTAAACCTGAATTTTTGACTTCTTCAATAACTTTTTCCGGGGGATAATTTGAGATCACCTTTTCAAAAGCTCTGTATCCTTCTTTTGACATATAATCAAAGACACGTGTTGGATCCAGCTGTTGATTTTTTTCAAAGATAATTCGCTTTTGATTTTTAAAAAAAGGAATATCGCACTGTTTATAATATTTTATATTTGTTTTTGGATCGGTATAAAGAAGATCCTCAGCATAACTATTTGAAATAACAGCATCGATTATTCTGTTTACGGTTTTAATGGTTACTTTATGATAAAAAGCCCCCTGTGGTTCAGACAGTATAAAAGGGCCCATCTCACAGAAACCGTGGCATCCTGTAACTTTTATGTTTATTAATTTTGTCAGATCTTTTTCCAGAATATATTTTTTTGCAACCTGTATAATATCATTTGAACTGCTTGCCTGGCATGCTGTACCGGCGCAAATTACAATGCTAGGTTTTGATTCATCAATTTCATTTGACAACAATTCCAAAAGATTTTTTAACTCATTTACATTTTTTAATTTTGCCATTCACCCTTTCTCCCGGGAAAATTTCTCACAAAGACATAAAAAATCACAGAGCTAAGAAAAGATTTAAGATCAACAAAAAAAATTAGCTCATCTTTTTAAAGCTCTGCACCTCAGCGAGAAACATTTTTTAAGTATCTGGTGAGCCAACGGCTCATGATGATTCCTTATAAATATTTGCAGTTTTTAATATAAAAAGTCATCTGATTTTTAATAATTGCATTTATAATATTATTATATATATTCTTCGCAAAACCACTTTTCTTGATCTTTACTTATATTATTACAACTGAATCTGTTGTCGCAGTTTACACATATACCTTTTACCAGATCGAGTGTTCGATTTTTACATCCATGTCTGGAACATATTTGAACTATGCCTTTACCGTAAATAACCATGGTGACCATAGGTGCATCACATAGATAACATAGAGAAGATTGTATAAGTTCAGTATGGCAGTGGGGACAAAAAAAATGAACTAAAGTGTTGTCTGGTATTTTATGCTCTGCTATGATATTATTGCTTCCGTATAGAGAAGATAACCTTAGCCATCCGTATTTATCCTCAAATGATATATCAAGTTGTACCGATGGGTGATTATCTATGAGATAATCGGGATTCAACAAACCGTGATTGCATCTCGGACAGCTAAGTCTTACAGGGAATATTTTCTCGTTATTGTTAATATCAATATTATCCAGTCCTATGCGGGTTTTATTGATTATCTGTTTTACCTGCAGGGTATTAACATTTGAAAAATAATGACCGTCAACAACAACTATCGGTCCTCTGGCGCATGCTCCCAGACAGTTGACTGTTTCTAAGGTAAATTCTTCGTCTTTTGTGGTTTCACCGCGTAATATTCCTAATTGATTTTCAAATTCTTTAATTATCAGTGCGCCCTGTCGCACATGACATGCTGTACCGAGACAGACAGATATAAGATGTTTTCCTCTTTTTTTAAGACTGAAATATTTGTAGAAAGTCGCTACGCCATAGATATCCACAAGTGATATACCTGTGTTTTTGGATACTATTTTTAGTGCATCCAAAGGAAGATAACCATATTTTTGTTGAACTTCCTCTAATATGTATATTATTCTACCATAGTTGTTTTTATGCTTGCTGGCAATACCAGATACGATTGATTTCATAATTTGCCTCTTTATTAAAATTTATAAATTTTTTAAATAATCATTCTTTTTACAAATATTCTTCACAGTGCCATATTCCGCCTTCAGGCTTCTCATGGTTACAGTCAAAACGGTTTTCACAATTTATGCATAGCCCTTTTAATTTATGGTCATAAGATGAAACAATTTGTTTTTTATTTTGACTGATGATGATCTCTTCTTTGTCTAAAGTGTTATTGAATTCTTCGCAAAAATATAATGGGAATTTTTTATTTTTAATATACAGACAATTGTTCAAATTGTTGCATGATGAGCAAATATCATCCAGCTGCATGTTGTATAGTTTATTAAAGTCTTTTTTACTGTTCATGTTATCTCCTTATCAATTTTACAGATTAAGCAAGAATCAAACAGTGGTGCATTTTTAATAGAATCCCTTTTAAGATTTAAATAAAAACCATAATTTAATTTTTTTTTTGTAATAAAGCAATTATTGTGCCTAATATGATTTTTTAAAAAAAACCTATATTATCTTTTAATATTTTAATAAAATGAAAGATTATTTTTAAAATAAGTTGATTTTTTTTAATTATTCAAAATAATAACCAATTATGAACATTAATAATTATTTATAATGATAGATCAATAAAAATAATAATTAATGAATTTTTTTTGTTTTTAATCTTAATTAATTTATTGGGGCATTATGTTCCATGCGGGGAATTTTGTTCCATAAATATTTAATTATTTGAATCAGATCTGTAATTTTTTAATTTTTCCCTTAAAGTCTTTCGGTCTATCCCAAGAATAGTTGCTGCTTTTGTTTTGTTGTTATGAACATTTTCCAAAATATTGCGAATATGCTCTTCTTCGACTTCACAGAGAGTTCGATTTAACTTTGCGCCTTTCACTGCGGAAAACTTCATAAGTGACGGCAGATTTGAAATATCAATGATTTCATTTTCATTCATTACCATAAGACTGTATATTATATTTTCCAGCTCTCTTACATTGCCCGGCCAACTGTAATTTTTAAGAACCTGTAAAGCATTATCTGAAAATTTCAGTTCCTTCTTTTTAAGCTCTTTTGCGAACTTTGAACAAAAATAACGGATTAATAATAAAATATCATTCTCTCTATCTCTCAAAGGTGGTATATGGATATTAATAATATTTATTCTATAATATAGATCTTCTCTGAATAAACCTGTATTTACCAGTTTATACAAATCTTTATTTGTGGCAATTAATATTCTGACATCCACCTTTTGAGGTTTTCCTGAACCGATCATGCAAATTTCTTTATCCTGAAGAACTCTTAATAATTTTACCTGCATTGATGTACTGGTTTCACTAATTTCATCAAGAAATATGGTTCCTCCGTCAGCTGTCTGGAAAAAACCTGCACGGGATTCAATTGCTCCGGTGAATGCTCCTTTTACATGACCGAATAACTCTCTCTCAAGTAAATTTTCGGGTATACTGCCACAGTTAACAGGTATAAAGGGAGCAGAAGCGCGCAGACTGCTGTAATGAATAGCTCGTGCTACAAGCTCCTTACCTGTACCGCTTTCGCCCTGTATTAAAATTGTTGCATTTGTTGATGCGGATTTTTCAATCGCCTTGAAAATTTGCTGCATTAGGTGCGAGTTTCCGACAATTCCAAATGGCGCTTCATTAATTTTATGCAGCTCATTCTTCATTAACTTTCGCATATGCATTTTTTCAAGTGTTTTTTCCACAATTGTCAGTAATTCTTGATCTGTAAATGGTTTGGGCAAATATTCCTCTGCTCCATCCTTTACAGCTTTTATAGCATCATTGATCGAAGGATAACCTGTTATTACAATTATTTCAATATCATTAAAATTATCCCTGACATGTTTGATAAGATCAAAGCCGCTTATTTTCGGCATTTTTATATCAGTAATGACTAAATCTATTGATATTTTGGAAAGTAAATTTAGCGCTTCCTCAACACCTTTTGCTGTATAAACCTGATAATTCTTTGTTTTAAGATTTCTTTGAATTATTTCCAATGTGTCCGCTGAATCATCAACAACAAGAATCTTTTCACTTTTTTTTGATTTATCCATTGGATTTTTCCTCCGTTATTTTAAGTTCTGATAAGGGCAATTGAATTGTGAACTTTGATCCTGTCCCGATTTTACTTTCAATATTAATTGTTCCTCCGTATGAAGAAACTATACCGTGAACAACCGGTAATCCCAGACCTGTACCCTGTCCGATTTCTTTAGTTGTAAAGAATGGTATAAATACCTGTTTTAAGGTTTTTTCATCCATACCGATTCCATTGTCTTCAACAATAAATAATATATTATCATTTTCAAGCGAGGTTTTGATGTTCAATTTACCGCCGTTTGGCATTGCCTGTATAGAATTAACAACAAGATTAATTAATATTTGATTAAGTTGAGAAGGATCAATGATTAATTCCGGTATGTTTTCATCAAGAGATAATGAAAGATCAATATTTTCTTTCTCACATCGTGATTTAAGAAAATAAATACCTTCTCTGATCAATTGATTGATATTAATTTGTGATTTTTTTGTCGGCATTTGTCGTGCAAAAATCAGCAATTTTCGAACAATTTCTCTTGCATGAAGCGATGCACTTAAAATTTTTTCTAAATCTCTTTTAATTTTTTTAGACAGTGTGTGATCCTTTTGCATTAGCTGTACAAATCCTAATATATTACAGAGAGGTTCATTCAGTTCGTGTGCTACACCTGATGATAATTGTCCTATTGTGGCTAATCGATCGGCAAGTTTCAGCTGATCTTCAAGATTTTTTTTGTCAATTTCAGAATATTTTTTTTCAATAATTAATGATAATTCTTTTGCTATGGTATTTATAAGATGTCTTTCTTCCAGTAAAAAAGGTCCTTCATCCAATAAAATTTTCTTTTTTGTGTAAATAACTTCCAATGTACCTCTTTTTTTATCATTGATTATAATATCTGCTTTTTGTTTGTCAATTTCTTTTAAGTTGTTTGCAGTGGTGTAAATTTTTCCGTCCAGCACTATTCTAACCTGAGTGATTTTTGGGTATTGCCATGCTGATTTTAATAAAAATATTGTTTTATTCATAATTTCATCCAATGTTGCGTCATGGTCCTCTGATGCATTTGCAATACCATAAAGACATGTAAGTTCCTTGACGCGTTCGTTAAGTTCTGATTGTGTCTGCTGGTTTGATATAATAAGCCCAAGATTTTGTGAAAGTTCTCTATAATATTTTAAATCTGACAATTTATAAAAATTAATTATTTCATTTTTTAATTGAATAATTCCAATTTTTTGATTTCCGACATAAAGAGGTATAATAATGATGGAATTGTATTTGTTTTCGATATAACAAAAATTCTGACTTCTTTTTTTTATTGTCACGGTTTTATAATATTCATTTAATTTTTTTTTAATATCCCCGGTAAATAGAATTTCATCATTTTCTGAGGCAAATGTTAAATCAGTTTTGTTCTTTAATATTTTCTGTAATAATTCAGACATATCATATTCAAGCTTATAATGGTTTTTTTTATTCTGATTTTTATCTTCTTTTATTGATATGATTTTAAAAGTAAATGATTTTTTTGTAATTTTAGCATATTTTAAAATATCATTGTTTTTTTC
>JAFGQB010000111.1 GCA_016935915.1 Spirochaetota bacterium | reverse complement strand
GGGTACCGTCATCAACAACTCCTGATATTGTGCCTGAGGAAACAGAATAGTTGGCAAAAGAGATGGTTGAACTGTTGACATTTTCGTTAAAAGTGACAATGAGCCTGTCAATGTAGCCGTTGGAGTTTGTGTCTGCGGTAGTAACGCTCGATATTGCAGGAGGAGTTGAATCGGCTGTAAAAGAACCTAAAATCGGAGAAAAGGGAATAGTTGAAGAATTGTTGTTTGATGTATCCCTGATCGTTGTTCCGTCAAGGGTAATAGTATCTGTTAATTCTAATGTCGGAGCCCCTCCGTCAATTGAAAATCTTATAATAAGCGTAGTTGCATTTTGCCAGGCTATCGAATTAATTGCACCACTTCCGCTAAGCCATGAATGACCATTGTTCAATGCAAGAACTGAATTGATGTTTAAATTTGTTATTGAAGGTTGATTGGTATCTTCATTGAAAGTAATTGTCATTGTGTCATCATCATCAATGCCCGCAATAAGGACAGTTCCGTCATTAGCAGCAGCCGAAATAATCTGTGGTCCAGAGTCAGTTGTTATCTGGGACTGTTCTGAGTTATCTGTATTGGTATTAGGCATAAATGGGTTATAATAAACAACACAGCCGCTTATAATAATAAACAAAATTATGATAAAATAAAATATATATTGAAATCTTATTAAGTAATTTTTCAGCAAATCATTTTGCCTTTATATGTAAAATTTTTAAAAATTCAAGTAATTATATTATAATTATAAATTAATTTAAAAAATAATTCAATAATTTATATTTTATATTTATAAAAAAATACATTTATTATAAAATTTTTAATTGAATTTATTAAATTTTATATTATTAATGACATGTTAAAGGAGTTGGACTGTATAATTTAAGCAAGTTTTAGAACAAAGCAGTAAATACAAGCGAACCAGACAAATTAAGAAAACCGGTCGATTCCGGATTGACATGTCGCCAATAAAAAGCGATGAATATGTTATTTTATTTAAACCTGATCTTGAATCCCATGCTTAACATATCTTTATTAATGTCATAATCAAATAAAGCTGACACTTTGCCGACCGTAGGTTTTTTATTGTAATTAATTATCAGTTTTGAATAGATAATTCCTGCAATAAGATTTATTATATATGAAAGTCCCAAACAGCTAATCGATGTGCAAAACAGGGCAAGATTAATATTATTTTTAAAATCAAACCTGTAAGCAGCGGCAGAACTTGCGAACAGTCCTATTGAAGTGAGTGTAATAACAGCAGAAGGAACCATTAAAGGATAATATATTATCGAAAAAATCCCTGAAGCGCAATTTGCAGGAACATCAGGGTGAATATAATAAGTAAATCCGATTATATTTGTCAGAGGAAAGATATAACTGAATAAATACATTCCGAACTTCACCTCTTCATCGTAATAGTAAATTCTGTCCAGATCGCTAGCTCCGATAAAAGCTGTTTTATCATTTATTTCTAAAAGCTCCCAGATGTTGTTTTCCCTGTCATAAAAGGTTCCGTATCTGGTGATGATCTGTCCTTTTTTCAAATTAATAATATTTTTTTTTTCATATAAGTCAGGTTCACTGTATGCATTTAACTTCTTTAAATTGATAATATATTTTTTTGCATGTTTTTCATTAGTGAGTTTCACACAGTCGCTGTTGATAAATACTTCACTGTCATTAAATTTCATCTTATAATAATTGCTCCCTATAATAAATTGAGGTCGTATTAATTCAGAGGTTATCTTTATGATTGTATATTTTGAAATGCTTCTTATTGTTTTTAAAGAATAATTTTCAAGTGTATATAAATCGCAGTCTTCAGTGACAAAACCGAATCCTTTACTGTCTGAGTTTAATTTATAATCTTTTAAAGAAATCTCATCTGTAAAACATGGATAGCTGATCAATAATAAAAGAAGAAAGTTTTTTATAAGTTTATTTAATCTCATTTTTTATCCGGGCAGTCATATTATTTTTGTTATAAAAAGACTCACTCTTATCAATTACGCAATTAAAATTAAAAAATTAAGTTTTAGAATAAATCATCCGGGTTTATTTAATACATTAAAGAAAAAATGATTAATGTCAATGGTAAATTTTATAAATTTACAAAAGAAACATAGCAGCTTCAGGATAGTTTTAAGTCTGCACCCTTAAATTTCCTTGACTTATAATCTATTAATTGTTATTTTTATGCTCCTTTGTAAAAAATTTTGATTATATTTGGAGAAACTTAAGATGAAAGCAGCACTTATAGGTACACAATATTCGGGTAAAACTCTGGTTTTTGAAGCTATGACAGGTTTAGAATCAGGTAGAAAAGAAGAGAATATTGGTACGATCAAAGTACCTGATGAAAGAATCGATCATCTTAAAGGGGTGTTCAAACCTAAAAAAACGACCTATGCCGAATTCGTTATTTCTGATTTTACCCTGCCTCAGGACAGCCAGTCGGTGATTTCATCAAAAGTAAAAAATCTTATCCAGAAAGCCGATATTCTTTTGATTGTTTTAAGAAATTTTAATTCCGAACTTTCAAGTGAACCTGCTGATACTGTAAATGAATATAAAAAAATAAGGGATGAAATAATTCTTGGTGATTATCTTGTTGTCGAAAAGAGACTTGAAAAGGAAGAAAAGGAAAAGAAAAACACTCCCGATATACCGGTGTTGAAAAAGTTAAAGAAAATACTGGAAGAGTTTAAGTTTCCAAAAGAAGATGACTTTACCGCTGAAGAATTAAAAAATGTGGTAAATTACAGTTTCCTTTCATTAAAAAAACTCATTGTGATCGTGAACCAGGAAGAAGGGAAAAACGATGTTGATCAAGAATTGGTTAAAATGATAAATGAAGATGCATTGACTTTTTTTTCAGTTTCCGCGAAGCTTGAGAATGAACTTGTTAAAATACCGGTTGAAGAAAGACAGACATTTCTTGAAGAGTTCGGATTGAATGAGAGCGCTTCAATAAGACTGATCAAGCATATATACAAACAGCTGGGGTTTATTTCATTTTTAACCATGGGTGAAGACGAGGTCAGGGCATGGCCCATTAAAAACGGTATTACGGCAGTCCAGGCTGCCGGTAAAATACATTCCGACATTGAAAAGGGATTCATAAGAGCAGAAGTAATAAGCTTTGATGACTTTTCCAAATACAATTCTGAAGCAGAGTGTAAAAAAGCAGGCAGGTTCAGGCTTGAGGGTAAAGAATATCAGGTTAAAGACGGCGATATTATTTCTTTCAGGTTCAATGTTTGATTTTAAAAATCAGAATTCTTTAATGCAAAATTTTCATATTTTTTATTTTATTTTTTTTCGTATTTTTATATAATTTTATTATTATGGTAATCAGAAAATTTACAGATGAAGATGCAAAAGCAGCAAGCAATATCATTAAAGAATGTTTTTTGAAAATGGACATCGGCGGTCATACAACAAAAGGCATTGAAATGCAGATCAAATCAAACCTGCCTGAAAATTTAATAAAAAAGAGTGAAACAGTTAAATATTATGTAGCTGTGGAAGATGATAAAATAATCGGTATCTGCGGTTATGACAGGGAAAAAGTTCATACTTTTTTTGTTGATGTTAAATGTCAGAACAAAGGCGCAGGAAAAAAACTTTTAACAAAAATATTGGATGAAGTTAAAAACAAAAAAATAAAAAGCATTAAGACATGGTCAACGATTTATGCTTTAAAATTTTATGAATCATTCGGATTTAAAAGAATAAAAGAAATAATTTTACCTGAAGGCGGAAATGAAATTGTACTAATAGAAATGGGGAAAAAAATTATTTGAAATGTTTCTTGTGAAATATTCTTCTCTGCCCGCTATTGCAGGTAGAGGCGGACATATAACCTTAGCCGGAATGATGATGTAATGTAATATAATTATAAATTTATTGAAATTAATAATTTATTATTATATTTATATGTTTACTGTAATTTTTTTTTTATATAATAATATAATTTTCCTTAATTATTGCAGTAAAAAGGTTGAAGAATATGCTGGGTATATACAATATATCAAAAAATGTATTGGTAAAATCTGATGACGGAAATATCTTATATTATTATGATATTGGCGAAAATGAAAAAAAGCAATTAGTTGAAGATTATCTTATTGATCCGCACAATATGACGTCAGCTTTAGACCCGGATGAAGTAGGACGAATGGAGATTGAAAATGATAAATTAACTTTGATCTGGAAAGTCCCGACTTCTTTCAAATTGGGAGAAGAATCCACTTTTAATATTACTTCTGTTGGCTTTTTTTTATCAAATGAAAGATTGATCATTTTATCCATGGAACAAATAAATTATTTTAAAGAAAGGATTAATTTTCAGATCAAATCTCTGTTTGATGTGATCTTTTTATTTTTAAATAATTCCATAAAGCATTATATCGAACATTTGAAAATAATAAAATTATTATCCCGTGATATACAAAAAAAAATAAATAAATCAATGGAAAATGAGCATTTGATACAGATGTTTAATTTAAGCGAAATACTTGTGTTTTATCTTGATGCTATTAACAGCAACAAAATAGTGTTGAACAAATTATTGGGATATTTGAAGACAAAAAAAATCCCGGTGAATTTGAGTTTTTTAAATGATCTGATCATAGAAAATGAACAGGCAAGCAAACAGGCTGAAATTTATTCCCAGGTATTTGCAGGATTAATGGATGCAAGAGGCTCAATAGTAAATAATAATATGAATGTTTTGATAAAAAATTTAACAATTATAAATATAATATTTTTACCTTTGAATTTAATAGCAAGCATCGGAGGCATGTCTGAATATAGTTTCATCACAAAAGGCATACCATGGCAGATATCATATGGTGTTTTCAGCCTTTCGATGGTAGTAATAGGCTGGATTACGCTATTATTAATAAATAAAATGGGTAATATAAACAGAATAATAAAAAAAAGGCATTCTGGTGGTAAAAAGAGTGTTTTTTTAAAGCTTTTTAAAGAAAAAAAAGTCAAAAAGGCAAATAAATAATATATAATATTTTCAATAATATATAAAATATTATATATTTTCTTCAATTTTATAAATAATTATATTTTTTCTATTTTTCAATCTTTAAAAAATATTTTACTTTTTTTACTTTTTTTATTTTTATATTGATTATAAGGAACAATATCAATATAATTTATTATATATGAAAAAAAACAAGTTAAACTATTTATTTATTTTTTTATGATATGAATTTATTGATTAATTAATGGGAGTTTAAAATGAGCCTTAGATTAAAATTATTGATACCGATTTTATCAGTTTTTTTTATAACATTTTTTATTTTTGTAATATTCCTGGTGAACACACAATTTAAAAAGAGAAATGCAGAACTTCTAAAAAAAATTGATTACACATCGAAATTAATTGTAATGACAAATGTTAATAATGTTAAAGACTATAATCAGACTAAAACGGATAAATTACCTATTGAGCAGAATTTGTCCTCTTTTTTAATGGACAGGGATGTAGTGGGAATAGAAATTAAGGATATTGAAGGCAATACGATTTCCAAAGTTGAAGAGGAGCAGTTAGGAAAATTATATAAAAAGGAAAATCTTTATATTATACATAATAATCAGCAGATCGGATCTTTGGATGTGATTTTTTCCGATTATGAAAATAATCAGGAATTATTCTCGATTGTCAGACAGATTGTTGGTGCGGGAATTATTATATTTGTACTAATATCGGCCATATTAATTATCATATCCAATTATATTGCAAAACCGATAGTTAAATTGGTCAATGTATTAAAAGATATTTCTGAAGGAGAAGGGGATTTGTCGCAAAAAATAAAAATTAATAGAAGAGATGAGATTGGAAGACTGGCTTTTCATTTTAATAATTTCATTGAAAAAATTAAACAAATTGTTATCAGCTTAAGGAATGTAGGTGAAAAAAGCAAATCAATGGGCAGTGAGCTTGCAGTAAGTATGCAGGAAGCTTCATCTGCAGGTCAGGAAATATCAACAACCATGAATTCTATGAGCGAAAGGATAAGTTACTTAGACAGCGAGATTGAAAAAGTTAACACAAATATCAAGAAGACCAATGATTTTATAGCAAAACTGGTAGAATTAATCGAAAATCAGTCTGCATCTGTTAATGAGTCCTCTGCTTCAATAGAAGAAATGATTTCCAATGTTAATAATATAGAAAAGATAACATCCAATAAAAAAGATTATGTGAATAAATTAACAGATATGGCTAATAAAGGCATATCTGGCATGACCAACATAGTCAATGCGATCGAAGAGATAGCCACGTCTACTGGTTCTATCTCTGAAATGATAAAAGTAATAAACAGTGTAGCAAGTCAGACCAATTTATTGTCCATGAATGCTGCAATAGAAGCTGCACATGCAGGTGAATCAGGAAAAGGTTTTTCAGTAGTAGCCAGTGAAATCAGGCAATTGGCTGTTACAACAGGTGAAAATTCAAAAAATATATCTTCTACTTTAAAAAATATTATCGGGCAGATAACAACCACTTCCGGTATCACTCAGGAAGCCAATTCAATAATATCCGAAGTAATAAATGGTATTTCAGAAATTTCAATCAGTCTGGGTGAAACACTTTTAGGTCTTCAGGAGATAACAATCGGCAATAATCAGATCATTAAATCTCTGTCAAATTTGAATAAAATTACGGAAGATGTAAGGACTTCAAGTAAAGATATGAACAGCGGTGTTGAACAGATAAGCGGTTCCATAAATTTAATACATGATATTTCAATTGAAAATAAAAACGGTATAGCAGAGGTATCAAGCGGTATAAATGAAATATCAAAGACAATAGCTTCATTAGCGCAGTTAAGTACGGAAAATTCAAACAATATAGCAATTCTGGATAAAGAAATTTCAAGATTTAAAACTTAATAAATTTTTTTTTATTTTTTTTCTACAATTAATATCTTTTCAAATTAATTAAAATATTTAAATTCTTATTGTAAATAAACTATAAATGTTTTAAAATAATTCTGAAATTTTAGGGAGTTTTTAAAATTATTTAAAAATTAATTTATTTGACCAGAAAAATTTAATTTTGAAACCTTTATTATTATTAGATTTAATTCTATTAATAATTTTAAAATGAAATTTTGATGGTCTGTAGAATAGATTGTCAATATGTATATATAAGTTTATTTAATTAATATGGTTCTTGTTAAACTATTTTATTTTTTATATCTATATATTTATAGAGGGGAAAATATATCATCATGAAAGTGTTGATCATAGGAGCATCGGGGTATATCGGAAGCAATTTAAAGAAACATTTTGAAAAAAAAGGCATTGAAGTTATTGGAACTACTTTTCCTGAAAAGATCGAAGGCTTAAAATTTTTCAACTCCGTTGACTCGGATTTTAAAGATCTTGATATAGATTTAAAAGAGATTAAATATGCAATTATATGTTCAGGAATAAGCAATATCAATGAATGTAAAATGAACAGCGAAATGGCTTATAAGATCAATGTTTCTGGCAATAAAAAAATTATCCAACAGTGTTTTAAATATGGAATAGTTCCGGTTTTTTTATCTTCCGATGCGGTATTTGACGGTCTTAAGGGCAATTATACAGAACTTGATGAAACAAATCCCTGCAATGAATACGGAAAACATAAAAAGGCAATTGAAGATTATCTTATAAAAAGTAAAGAAGAATATATCATAACAAGATTGAGCAAGGTTTTCGGGACAAAACCTAAAGACGGTACTTTTATTACTTCATTGGTAAGTCAATTGAAGGAAGGTAAAGTCCTGAATTGTGCAATTGACCAGATATTTTGTCCTGTTCATATAGAAGACCTTGTGAATTTATTTTATCTTGCATGTGAAAAAAATTTAAGGGGATTGTATAATTTTTGTTCAACAGAATCTTTTTCAAGGTATGAACTGGCAAATTTGTTAAAATCAGGATTGGATATCAAACAGGGAAAAATTGTAAAATGTCTGATTAAGGATATTAATTCATTGGATTGCCTGCCGCAAAACATAAGCATGCGGTCTGATAAAATAATTGATGCATTAGAATATAAATTTTCTAAAATGTCGGATCATATTAAAGAAATAAAAATTAAGATAGAATTATACTGACAATTATTCAAATTGTCAGTATATAATAATTTAATTTAAATAATATAAATATTAGAAATTTTTATATATTATATGTTTTATTTTTTAAGATCTTTTAGTATATATTAATATATTTTTTTAATTTTATATATTTTAGAAATTTTTATAAAAAAAATTAAAAATTCTTCTTGACATTGCATATTTTGTTTTGTATTAATTTTTATGAAGAATTTCAAAACAACATTTTTTTATAAAAGTTTTTAGCTTATATAAGTAGGACGTTTTCCTATTAATAAAATAATCAATAATATTATGGAGGATTAAAATGGGACAATTACGTGATTTTGCTACATCAATGCACAAAGCCACAAAAAGGGATTACCTGGCACGAATGAATGATGATAAAGTTCATTGCATGATGAAAGCTAAAGAATATGAATTTGACTACTGGGATGGTGACAGAAGATACGGTTATGGCGGATATAAATACATGCCCGGTAGATTCAAACCAATGGCTGAAGCATTAATTAAAACTTATAATTTAAAAAAGGGAAGTAAAATTCTCGATGTAGGCTGTGGCAAGGCTTTTCTTCTTTATGAAATGCAGCTATTAGAACCAGGACTTGAAATAGTAGGTTTTGATATTTCGAAACATGGGCTTGCATCTGTTCATCCTGATTTAAAAGCAAAACTTTTCAATTACAAAGCACAGGATGCTTATCCATTTGGCGATCAATATTTTGATCTGGCTATTTCTATGACAACTTTTCATAATTTAAAAATATTTGAATTAAAAACCGCTTTAGCTGAATTTCAAAGAGTTGCCAAACAGCATTATTTAATGCTTGAAAGCTACAGAAATGAACTTGAGCAGTTTAATGTTCAATGCTGGGCATTAACCTGTGAATCTTTCTTTAAACCAGAAGAATGGATCTGGCTTTATGAACATTTTGGATATAAAGGCGATTACGAATTTATATACTTTGAATAACAGTTTTAAAAAAAGATTCCCTCACATAAAGCTCCAAAGTTCATTTGAGAAGATAAAATTTTTTTTATAATTTTACCTCTCTTTGTGTCTTTGCGAGCTTTGTGAGAAATTGAATAAATTTAATAAATATTTATAAGGATAAAATTATGAAAGCAAAAGCTGCTATTTTAGTTGAAAGCTGTAAACCTCTGGTTATAGAAGAGATAGAAATACCAAAATTAACATTCGGGCAGGTGCTTGTAAAAGTTATCTGTTCCGGAATATGTGGTGCTCAGATTAATGAAATCAATGCCGTAAAAGGACCGGATAAATTTCTCCCGCATTTATTGGGTCATGAAGCAACCGCTGAGGTTATGGAAATCGGTGAAGGCGTAACAACTGTAAAAGTGGGCGATCGTGTAGTAATGCATTGGAGAAAGGGTGCAGGGATTCATGCTCCGACGCCGAAATATAAGTCAAAGCTCGGTCTTGTAAATTCAGGATGGGTCACTACATTCAATGAATATGCAATAGCATCCGAAAACAGGGTCACAACCGTGCCTGATAATCTTGATCCTGAATGCGGAGCTTTGATGGGCTGTGCCGTAACAACGGCTTTCGGTGTTTTAAATAATGATGCTCAAGTCAGAATAGGGGACTCGGTTGCAGTATTCGGATCAGGTGGAGTCGGGTTGAGTGTTATTCAGGGCGCTAAAATGGTATCAGCTCATCCGATTATTGCCATTGACATAGTTGACAATAAACTCGAAATGGCTAAAAAAATGGGTGCAACGCACACAATTAATTCAAAGAATGAAGATGTTATTGTAAAAATAAAAGAAATTGTGGGGAATAACGGTGTTGATATTGCCATTGAAACTACCGGCAATGTTAAAGTTATTGAAACCGCATATGAAGTGACAAGCGCTTCAGGTAAAACCATACTGGTCGGAGTGCCAAAAAAGGGTGAAAAACCAAGCCTTTATACTCTTCCTTTACATTTTGAAAAGGTTTTAAAAGGGACTGAAGGCGGAAGAACTGTTCCTGATAGAGATATACCTAAATATATACGTCTTATTGATGCAGGCAAACTTGATTTGAAACAGCTTGTTACAGACAGATATGATTTTGATAAAATTAATGATGCAATTGCAGACCTTCAGGCTCAGAAAATTGTCGGACGCTGTATGATTAATATTTCAAAATAGTAAAAATTGAATAATAATTAGTTTTGTTCTTAAATATAAAACAAACCATTGTTTTAAGATTGGTCATTAGCCGCTAAAGTTTAAAGAGTGCACTTAGAATTTATTATATTATAAAGAATTTTATGATTTCTTTAAAAATAATAATCAAATGGAAGAGGTGAATTCTGTTTTCTTCAGCGGCAAATTTTTAATTTGTATAAATTAAATTAACTTTTACAGTGGAGAAGGGTATGGCTAATAATATTAAAATTGCTGATAAAAAACCAGGCAAAAAAATAAACACAAAATCGATCAAAAAAACAGGTACTAAAAAAATAATAAAAAATACAGCTGTCAAACAGGAAAAGAAAAATAAATTGGATTTAACTATTTTTGTTTCCTGCTACAATGAGCATGATCTGATAGAAAAAACTTTAAAGACTGTACGCAATGTGTTAAGTCTTTTTAAATACAGTTATGAAGTTCTTATTTATGATGACTGTTCAACTGATGATTCGGTTAAAATAATAAAGAATTTCATTGCAAAAAATAAACTTGAAAAACAGTTTAAACTCAGAGCCAATGAGGTTAACAAGGGTATCGGTATTAATTATTTTAATGCTGCAAAAGAGGGTACGGGTGAGTATCTCTTAATTGTTCATGGCGACAATGCAATCCCTGAAGAGGAACTCAAAAAAACATTGAACCTTTTAGGCAAAGCGGATATTATAGTTCCTTATTATGAGACAAGATTAATAAAAATCAAGTACAATTATGACCACAGGGATTTTCCAAGAAGGTTGTTGTCTATTATTTTTACCAATCTTGTAAGATTTATAAGCGGATATAAGCTGAGATATTTTAACGGACTTGTACTGCATAAAAGGGAGAATGTATTAAATAATTATGTAGAAACATACGGACTGGGTTTTCAGGCTGAACTATTATGTAAAATCCTTAAAGATCCGCATATTACTTATCTTGAAGTAAGACAGCATAACTATGCTTTCACAAAAATAGGTACAACTGCATTTAAGCTGAAAAATGTTCTCTCTGTTTTAAAGTCTTTATGGAGAATTTTTGTGGAGCATTTTAAGGATTATTAAGTTAAGTTTTATTTATAAATAATCTTATAAATAAAAACTATAAGAGATAATAACAAAGCTACTGCATTTGCGATGATAACAGGAATATCTTTTCTTAATAAGCCGTAAATCATCCATAAAAATATTCCTGATGTTAATAAAGAATACATTCCAAAAGATAGATCCTTTGTATGCTTAGTCCTGATTGTTTTAATTAATTGCGGTAAAAAAGATATTGTTGTCAATATTGCTGCAGAAAAACCCAAGAGTATTGTCCAGTTCATAGATATTTTTCCTTTGTTTTAAAGATTTATATACACTTATCAGAGAAAAAAAGCAATTTTTTTTGAAAAATATAAGGTAAATTAAGTTTAAGATTTTAAATAAAAAAAATTTTTTTTGTTGAAATATCAATTAATTATTGTTAATATAAATTATTATTTATGGAAAATATATAAATAATTTAAATTTTAAAATGTATATTCTGGAGAACAGCTTAAAAAACAGCTATTAAAAAAAACTAAAAAAAAGAGGATGCAATTATGAAGTACTATTTTATTTTATTTTTATCAATTTTTATTTTATTATTTTCATGCGTTTCTTCTCCTGATGTAGAGTTTGAAAAAGCGGCAAAAAACCGGCAAATAATCGAAAAGTATCAGCTTCAACAATATGCTGAAGAAGAATACAGGCAAGCAGAAGAAAGTTATAAAGAAGCAAAAGAAGCAATGGATAAGAATAACAACTTCAAAGCAGGAAAGGCAGTAAGTTCAGCAAATCAAAAATATCAGGTTGTACTGGATAAGGGATTTCCTCCGTACACAGAGAAAAAGGACAATGAAGTACAAGCTGATAAAAAAGCAACTGAGGAGATCAAAGGTAATGTTGCATTAAAAAATGAATATGATGACGCTTTAAAATCCTATAATGAAGGAATATTACTGAAAAAAGAAAAAAAATATGAACAGGCGATAGAGAAATTTCAGGTTTCCAAAGAAAAGTTTCAAAACGTTTATAAGGTTACAAAAGAGAAAAAAGAAAAGAATGAGGGATCTTTGGAAAGTACCGATAAAGCATTAAAGGAAGTTCAGGATAAAACCATAGAGTTAAATATTGAATTGGAAAAATCAAATATGTAAGGAATGAATATTATCCATTCCGGAATGGAATGGTTTTTTAAGCCATTCCTTACAAAAAAAATAAAAATAAAAAGGTGAAAATTATGAAGAAAATATTTTATTTTGTTTTGTTGATTGTTTTTATAAATAATTTATTCGGAGCTGATGTTCAAAAGATTGATCTTGAAAGCAATGAATATTATCAGAAGGCTTTGGAATATATCAAAATGGCAAAAGAGAATTATTCAATCGGTGAATATGACAAAAGCTATGAATATTCCGAAGAAGCAAAAGAGTATTTAAGAAAAGCGAATGAATTGAATATTTTAAGAGCTTATATAATTAATTCAGAAAAAAGAAAATTGGAAGCTGAAGATTATATAGCCAAACTTGACAAGTTTGATGCAAAAAATTTTAAAGATACTATAGCATTTTATGATAAGGCAAATTCAACATATGATGACGGCGTTAAAGCAATAAAGGATGCCGAGAGTAAGACTGAAAATGATGATAAAATAAATTATTATGCTACGGCAATAAGCTTATTTGCAGAGTCTGTTAATTATTCAAAGTCTGCGTTAAGCAAATTGTCGCTTGATTATAATACTGCAAAGGATATGCTTGACAGAGCTTATAGTAAAAGGAAAGATCTGATGTTATATAAAGTAATTTCTGAAAATGATGAGAATGACAAACAGATCATGCCTCTCTTGAAGGAGAGCGAAAGCTCTTTGAATAAAAGTGAATTTGCACAGAGTGTGGAAAAATCACGAGAGGCAATGGCGATAATGGACAAAATAGAACTGGAAATGATGGCAAATTATAAAACAAGAGCTGAAGAAAAATTAAATCAGGCTAAAGATGCTTATAATAAAGCTTTAGAAAAAGATGCTGAAAAATTATATCCTGATAAAATGAAAGATGCAAAGAATAATCTGGATAATGCGGTTTCTTCAATGGAAACAGGCAAGTATAAAGATGCAATAACTTATTCAGATAATGTAATGAACATAATAGGCCAATTTGCTTACGGTAAGGAAGGAGAGGAAATTTTTCCGAAATTTTATGTTGTTAAGTTGGACATTAAAAAACGCGACTGTCTTTGGAGAATTTCAAATTTTACTTTTATTTATAATAATCGATATGAATGGAAAAGATTATGGGAAGCTAATAAGGGAATTTTAAAAAATCCTGAAAATCCACATCTAATCTTCCCTGAACAGATTATAGAAATCCCCAGTTTAAAAGGGGAAATAAGAGAAGGTTATTACGACCCGAACAAGAAATATCCGAAATTTAATCCGAAGAAGGATTATTCTAAGTAAGAATATATAGGGGCTGTCTTAAAAAGTCAGCCCTTTTTTTTTATTTTAATTATATCAATTCAAGATTCATATTTTTAAATTAATGAATATTTTTCACTTCTTTTTATTTTTTTTTTATGTTAATATTCCAAAATTAAGGAGTTTTGATATGGAATACAGGGAAATTGAAGCACAAACCCTTGATGAAGCCAAAATTAAGATCAGAAAGGAATTCGGGGACAGAGCAAGGATCATTAAAGTCGTAGACAGTTCAAAAAAAGGTTTTTTAGGTATCGGTAAAAAACAGAAAGTCAAGGTTTTAATTAGCATATCAGAAGTTGATCTATTGAAAAAATACAAGGAAAATCTGGGGATAAAAAACCCGAACAGGAAAAATGAAATCGAAAACATTAATACTGATATTACCAATCAAAACGGTTCTATAAATAATTTGCTGGAGAAACTCAATAATATAGAAAATGAATTGAAATTCATTAATAATAAAGCTGTTGACGACATGCATTCAAACCTTGCTCAGATAAAACAAATCCTTAAGGAAAATGAATTTTTTGACGATTTTATTGATAAGATCATAGAGAATGTCAAGGAAAATCTTCCGTATTCGAAAATTGAGGAGAGGCTGGAAGTTCATAAATTTATTTATGGTTATATAAAGGACAAACTGAAAATCAAAGACAGTTTCGAAAAAGGAGACGGCAGTAAAAAGATACTGATTCTTGTGGGACCTACCGGTGTGGGCAAAACAACCACGATAGCAAAGATTGCGGCAAATGCCATAAGGGAAAAATTAAAAGCTGAGCTTATCACCATTGACGGTTACAGGATAGGTGCAAAATATCAGCTGGAAAAGTATGCAGAATATATGAAAACTCCCATGGCAGGTATTGAAGACAATCTAGAATTGCAGAAACAGATTGATCTGTCAGAATCAGACTTGATCTTAATCGATACTATTGGAAGAAGCGCAAAAGATGAGATGAATCTTGTAAAAATGAAGCAGTTATTGAAATTAAACAGATATAAACCTGAGTTTATTTTAACACTCAGCGCTTCAACAAAGCCCAAGGAAGTAAAATCGATCTTTAAGAGTTTTGAAATATTTGATTATAACAGTGTGATCATAACAAAGATAGATGAATCTGAGACAATCGGGGCAATACTGAATACAGCAATTGAAAAGGACTGTTCAATAAGATATCTTACAAACGGGCAGAGAGTACCTAATGATATTGAAAAGGCAACCAAGTATAATATAATGGATAAAATCAAAGGTTTGGATATTGAAGTATATCTGAATTGCTAATATATTAACTTTACGGAGAGTTTTATGGTGGATCAGGCAGAAGATTTAAAGACTTTTATGAGGGTTAAAGATTTAAATATAGAATCAAATAAAAGAACCCGTGTAATTACAGTTTCAAGCGGAAAAGGTGGGGTCGGCAAGACAAATGTTGCGGTAAATCTCGGCATTGCCTTCAGCAAACTCGGCAAAAAAGTCATTGTAATGGACGCAGACCTTGGGCTTGCAAATGTCAATGTCTGTCTTGGCATTATACCTAAATACAACCTTTTTCATCTCATTAAAAAACAAAAGATGATGAAGGATATCATAATCGATACGAAATTCGGTATACAGATAGTTGCGGGAGCAAGTGGTTTTTCCAAAATCGCAAATTTATCCGACGATGAAAGAAGAAACTTGATAAGAGAAATAGATACATTGTCCTATGCGGATATCATCATAGTTGATACCGGTGCAGGTGTAAGCAAGAATGTCATCTCTTTTATCATGGCTGCGGATGAAGCTATTATCATAACAACTCCAGAACCTACAGCAATTACCGATGCATACGGTATAATCAAAATAATCGCTACCGAGGTCAGCAATCCTTCTCTTGACATAAAGCTTGTTGTGAACAGGATCAATTCCTATTCTGAAGGTAGAAAGGTTGCCGAAAGAGTGATCAATATAGCCGGGCAGTTCTTGAATATCAAGGTAGATAATCTCGGATTTATTTTTGAAGATTCGCTTGTATCTCAAAGCGTCATAAAGCAGACTCCTTTTCTTTATGTTGATGAAAACAGCAAGGCAAGCATGTCAATAAAGCACATAGTTTCCAGACTTGAAGGCATCAGATACAAGGAAGGCAGCGGCATCAAGAACTTCCTCATAAGATTGTTCGGTTTGAAGTGAGCTGAAGGCGGGGGGTCGTTGACTCATTTGTTATTTCTGTTTAAGCTGTAATTTAATAATCATATATCATTTAAATTCATCTCATTTTTTAAAACTTACGCTATCTTTTGGCGCTCTTTCAGATGACCGGAAGCAACAGGTTTTCATTCAGTCATCATACCTTTATTTATGCATTATTTTTTTTAAAAAAATTGACTTTTGTTTCAGTATTTATTATTAATAAAGTCTGGTGTGGTTTATTACTTAGGGTTTTAGCCGATAAATTCGGTCTAACACAATAAGTAAAGCTGTTGTTTCAGATCATTTTCGGCATGTTTGATTTTTAAAAAAGTTTAATTTAGCCTTTAAATATATTTGGAGAATTTTTTGAATGGAATTAAATAATATACGTGAACTTACCTTTGAGTATGGTGGAGATTGGGAAATAAATCATGTTGACAGACTTTTGAAACTTGTTGAAATTATCGGCGAGACAGAGGATTATGATAGAGAATTGATCTGGGCTGCTGTTCATCTTCATGACTGGGGAGCTTTCAGTAAGTTTTTTAAAAAGGGCAAAGATCATGCCGAAAGGTCGCGGGAAGTCGCTGCGGATATTCTCAATCAATTAAATTTCAATGAAAATAAGCAGAAAATCATACTTGATGCGATAAGAGAACATAACAAAACCGGTGATTGTTCAAGTATGGAATCGATTCTTTTACGGAATGCGGATTATCTGGACTTTTTAGGTATCATAGGCATTGCAAGGGATTTTGCAAAAGGACCCCAAGATATCAAAAAAAGTTTGGAAGCAGTCAGGAAAAGATTTAAATTTTTTGATTATTTGACTCTTCCGAAATCAATCCAGATCGGTAAAGAAAGATTAAAAGAGATGAATAATTTCATTGAAAGACTGGAAGCTGAAAGTTTTGGCTTTTATTGAAATGGTGTGGTTAATTCTTTATATGAAAGCTTATGGAAAAGCTTTTTTTAATATTTTAATACAGGTATTTATCAAAATAGAAAAACATATTTTTCCGGAGAGCATTTGCGACCAAAAAAAATCATAAAAAAATGAGTCAGAGAACCGTTCTCCTTGCTTAAATCAGTTAATTAAATTCGGAACGGATTGAAATGACATTGTATTTATCGGGACTATATTTGTCCCGTCAAATTCAAAAACAGTCCATAAAGTACCCGGGGTATTGGGAACAGTAAAATTATTTAATAATCTGTCTTCACCGTTTATCTGACGATATAATTTAACATTTGCGTTTGAAGTTGATAATATTGTTGAACTTATTGACTCTTTATCGGTGTAATCGTGAACTGAAAATCTGTATATTCCGTCATTTATTTTATAAATCGTTGTAACTTCAGGGCCAAAAGAATTCATAATATCTATATCCAGCAATGCGAAAGGATCAGTCAATTGATTCCCTTTGTCAATATAAAAACAATGAAAACGCGATCCATATGAATTTGGACCTGTAAGATGACTGTCTAAATCAGTAGGATTAACCCCCCATGTTACTACTATACGCAGTTCATAGTCTTTAGGGAGATTTAAATCGTCAAATATGCTTGAATGTGTACTGTTGTCATTTAAATCAGTTCCCAAAAAAGGATTATTGATTGAATTACAACCCTGATTGAAAATCAGGAAAGATAACAAAATAATCGGCACTAAAATATTTGTGTAAAATTTTATGTTCATAAATTACTCCATTAATATTTTTTATATGATGGCAAAATTATTCACTGCCGTATATTAAATAACTGAAATTGTAATATTATATAGTTATGGTCATAATGTGAAATAATGTGATTTACCAGTCCTTTTCTTTAATTGTATTAAATAAGAAATGCCATTATACTATTAAAATAGTAATTTTAACCCACTACTTATTATAATAAGTAAATTTATAACATAATTATAATCTTGAAAGCTAGTTTTGTCAATCAAAATAAATATTTGTGTCAAGACTATCAATAATAGATTATTTATTAAATCGATTTTTTTCAAGTTGAATTTAATTTATTTATTTTATTGCCTTTATGTTTTATTTTTAGTATAATTTATTTTAAGATTTACTGGATTTAACAGTTAACTTATTATGAAAGATTTACAAATTCCTTTAATAACAGCTTCAATTTTTTTTATAATGATTTTTGCAGTAAATATATTTAAGAATACTTTATTTGTAACCATTTCAAGATCGGTATTCAGCGGGGTGTTTGTTTTTTTTATTATTTTCGGCATTATTTATCTTTTTAAATTTATATTAAAAATTGATGTTGATGATACAGGAACTCTGACTTCGGAATCGGAAGATGAAGAACCTTCGGTTGACATAACTTTAGATGATGAGACAGGTGCAGAAAGCAATATTGATTACAAAAATACAAATATAATAACTGACGGCGATGAAAATATTGCTGAAATTTATAATCCCGAGGATACTGAAACTTATGATAATGTTTCTGCTGAAGAGTTGTCGCTTGATTCTGAAAATATTGATGATATTGAAAAATTAGATAAGGAAAGCAGTGAACAAGCCGCTAAAATAGAATCAAAAAACAATGATTTAAACAAGCAGGAATTAAAAGAAAACAAAGAGGAAAAAGAAATCAAGGAAGACAAAGGTATCATGGACACAGAAGATTACAATATTGATGAAATCGTTAAAAATCCTGAAGATGATGATTTTGAATATTATCCGAATGATGATCTTGATGATGCTGAAAAACCTTTAAAGGATAGATTGGGTTTTGATGTCAGTTATGAGGATCTGGCAAAAGCAATAAGAACAGAAATGAAAAGGGATAAGGATTAAATTTAAAATTAATTGATTATATGGTACTTCTAAATACTTCATTTTTAAAGCGCCATATAATAAAAAAATTTAAAAAATATATAAATATGTTATTTTAAATGGTATATAATGTTATAATGTTTTTTATAAATAAAAGTTGTTCTATTATATTGATTTATGTTTAAGCTGGAATTGGGAGGATAAAAAGTGATAGATAAAATTAATTTTAATGATATGAATGAAGAGGATCTCTGGCGGATTTATAAAAAGAACAGCAATCAGGATATCAGAGAATTTTTTATAAAAAAATATGCACCGTTAGTCAAATATGTAGCAGGAAAAGTAGCAATAGGTAAACCGGGTAATATTGAATATGAAGATCTTGTAGGTTTCGGTATTTTCGGTTTGATAGATGCCATTGAGAAATTTGATCCGGATAAAAATGTAAAGTTTAAAACCTATGCCGTTGTCAGGATCAGGGGCGCTATTTATGATGAACTTCGCTCTATCGACTGGGTTCCAAGATCAATAAGACAAAAGGTCAAGGAAGTTGAACAGGCAATAAAAAGTGTTGAGTCCAGAACCGGCAAAGTTGCTCAGGATGAAGAAATTGCAAAAGAATTAAATGTTGATATAAAAGAGTTTTACAGCTTGATGACAAAAATATCAAGCATTTCTATAATATCGCTGCATGATTCATGGAACATGGGTGATGACAATGATAAAATTTCTATAATGGACACTTTAGAAAGCCATGATTCCAATAATCCCGAATTGTCCGCCGAAAAAGAAGAGGTCAAACAGCTTGTCATCAATGCGATAAATGAACTGCCTGAAAAAGAAAAAAAAGTTTTAGTCCTTTATTATTATGAGGATTTGACTTTAAAAGAGATCGGTGAGGTTTTAGAAGTAACTGAGTCAAGGGTAAGTCAGCTTCATACAAAGGCAATCTTAAGGTTAAAAGTAAAATTAGCCGAAATTAAAGAAGGTATTTCTTAGTAAATTTAAAAAAAAGACAGGAAGTGTTTATGATAGTTTTAAAAGAAATACTTCGAAAATTAATTGAAGAAGAATCTGGTATAGAACAAATAGTAGTAAAAGCATCATCACTTGAAGAAGCTTTAAAAAAAGCCAGTGATCAACTAGGTGTTGAGGTAGGCAAAATAGATTATGAAATAGTTGAGTTCGGCAATAAGGGAATGTTCGGTATCGGCAAAAAAGACTTTAAGATTAAAGCTTATGTAACTAAAGACAGGGATGAAGTTTTCAGCAATATTATGAATATTGACTATCAGGCTATTGCACCTGATGTTCAGGATATAGAAATTGAAGAAAAAATCATAGATCAGGATTCTGAAGTTTTTGTAAAAGTCACATCAAAAGGTGTAATGCTGAAAGTTACACCTAAAATCGGCAAGGGAAGAAAAATCAATGAAAAAAAAGTTTATTCAGCAATACAGGCAAGAGGTGTATCCGAGTTTAATGACAGATTGATTAATAAAATCATAAATGAAACCAGGGGTGAATACATTAAGATTGGAGAAATGCCTGTCAATGTCGCTCATGACTCAACTGCAACAATTCAGGTTAGTTCTGATGAAATGAAAGCATTTATTATTATAACACCTCCAAAACCGGGCGGTTTTGATATTGATATTGATGAAATCAAGAATATTCTCCATAATAATGGGGTTGTAGTAGGAATTAAAGAAGACACTTTAAAGAAAATCATTGACTATCCGACTTATAATGAGCCCATTTTAATAGCTGAAGGCAAAAAAGCTGAGAACGGCAAAGATGCCGTAATACATTATAATTTCAATGTCAACAGAGAAGAGATCCATTTAATGGAAGAAGACGGCAGGGTCAATTTTAAAGAGCTGAATATTGTACAGAATGTAGTTGCAGGACAGATACTTGCTACAAAAGAGCTGCCGACCGAAGGTGAGCCCGGAAGAACAGTTACCAATAAGTTACTGCCTGCAAAATCAGGCAAAGATACTAATTTATTTCCTGGAAGAAATACAAAACTGACTGAAGACGGGTTAAATATCGTTGCTGAAATTAATGGGCAGACATATCTTATCGGAAGTAAAGTGGTTGTTGATCCGGTTTATACAATACAGGGTGATGTAAACTTAAAAACAGGCAATATTTTATTCCTTGGTACTGTTGTGGTTCAGGGAAGCATTGAGGATGGATTTAATGTCAAAGCTGCAGGAAATATTGAAATCCATGGAAGCGTCGGTAAAAGTGAACTTGATGCAGAAGGGGATGTAATAATAAACGGCGGTATAATGGGTAAAAATGATGGCAGGATCACATCAGGTAAAAATGTTTATGCTAAATTTATAGAGAGTGTCAGGGTCGATGCAGGTGAAGGTGTATATGTTCAGGACGGCATACTGCATTCTGAAATAAATGCAACCAAGGAAATATTGTGTGTTGGCAAAAGAGGAGCTATCGTAGGAGGTAAATTAAGGGCAGGCGAGCTTGTAAAAACCAAAACTCTGGGTTCTGTTGCCTCTCCTGAAACTATTATAGAAGTCGGTGTTGATCCCAAAAAGAGACAGTTGCACCAGGAGTTCATCGAAAAGAGAGATAAAGCTTATAAGGAAGTGGAACCCTTAAAGGCAAATATTGACAATTTGACAATGCAGAAAAAAACAATGCGGACTCTTTCACCTGAAAAAGAAGAGCTATTAAAGAATTTAAATGAAAGATATAAGGAATTGACCGCTACCATAAAAGAATGTGATGAAGAGATCAGGGCAATTGATGACTATCTTGCAGAATTGAAAAGCAGAGGAAAGGTCATTGCTTCAAAGATAGCATTTCCGGGAGTAAAAATATACATAAAGAATTCAAATCTCATTTTAAAAAATGAATATAAGAAAGTTGCCTTTATACTGCAGGCAGGTGAAATAAACACTCAATTATATAGAGAAGAAGAAGAAAGAAAATAATTTAAATTTATTTCACTATAAAGAAAGGCGGTCATTTTTATTCACTGTATCTTGTTTTTTTTATTTTTGCGCTTAAGTCAATCTGGAAAATTTTAATTTCATTTTGTTTTTAAACCTTTAAAGATGCTGTTTTATTTCCGTGATGTGTTTTAATCTCGATAATGCCTGCGGTCTTTAAACCACAATGAGAAGTTTTTTTTATAATAATTTTGTAATAATCCGATAATTAATATATACATAAAAAATTTTTAATGCTAAAATATAATTATAGCCATTAATTATTTCCTTAAAAAGAGGAGGATTTTTATGGCAATAAATCCAATAGATTTGCAGGTAAACTTTTCTCAATTAAATCAAGTTGGCAAACAGCAGACAATGATTCAGGGATCAGAAATTTTAAGACAGGACAAAGCTTCTGAACAGATTCAAAAGGATGGATTGAAAAATTCTGAAGATGTCCCTGAAACAAAAGATTTATCAGAAGGTCCCGAAAAAGTTAAAGAAGAAAACAAGAAAAAAGAACAGTCAAAAAAGGATAAAAGTAAGGAACGCAAAAATTTAAAAAATGAAAAAAAAGAGCTGTTCGACAATGAACTAAATGATCCAGCCTTAGGTCAGAGAATTGATATAATCGGTTGATTATTAAACATATTTACATTAATAATATAATATTATATCATATGACTATGTTTTCTTATACTTTATTAAAATTAAACTTTATTTTCAGTTGTTTTTATTCATTATTTACAGGAGACAAAAGTTGGCCGTAATAGTAATTTCACTTGTTGCATTTCAAATCATTACAATGATTTTTGCTTATTTTTTTATCAAGGAAAGGATTGAAAAGAAAATTGTCAATAAAGCAATAATCGATAAAATTAAAAAAGAGATAAACTCAATGATCCTGCAGTTAAATGAAACAACTCTTAACAATATAAATTTAATAGAAGATAAAATCAAAAACCTGGATAAAAAATTGATACTTGCTGATAGGAAGAAAACAGGATTAAAGATCGAAACCAAAAATGAAAATAACGGCAAAAAAGAGATGACCTTATTTTCTAATGAGATTCCTGAAAAAAAAGTGCAACAATTTACATATAACCCTGAAAAGATAGTAAATCAAACTATAAAAGCAACCGACATTATAAAAAAAGAAGATGATTTAATTAATAAAAATAAAATTGATGAAGAATTAAAAGAATTACCGTCTAATAATGAAAAGGTAAGACTTTTAATCGGTTACGGATGGAATTTAAGTGATATAAAGAAAAAATTAAAATTATCAAGCGGAGAGCTTGAGTTATTGTTGAATATTGAAAATATAAACATATAAGTTATAAAGGGGTAACAATGGGAAGAGTTATTGGAATTGATTTGGGCACCACTAATTCTGCTTGTGCCTTTATGGATAAATCACAATTTGTTATTATACCAAATGCAAGAGGTAACAGAGTAACACCATCTATTGTTGCTTTCAGTAAAAAAGGTGAGGTGTTAACCGGCGAAGCTGCAAAAAATCAGGCAATAATTAACTCTGACAGAACCATAATCGGCATAAAAAGAAAAATGGGAAGTACAGATGCAATTAGAATAGATGGTAAAGATTATCTGCCTCAGGTAATATCTGCCTTCTTATTGAGAAAACTCAAGGAAGATTGTGAAAAATATTTCGGAGAAAGCATAACGGATGCAGTAATTACCGTGCCTGCCTATTTCAGCGATGCGCAAAGACAGGCTACGGTGGATGCTGGTAAAATAGCCGGATTAAATGTTTTAAGGATTATCAATGAACCAACTGCAGCTGCATTAGCTTATGGGCTCGGTAATGAAGAGTCTCAGAGAATTTTAGTGTTTGATCTTGGCGGAGGAACTTTTGATGTATCGATTCTGGAACTTGAAAATGGCGTTTTTGAGGTAATTTCTACAAGAGGAAATAATTCTTTAGGCGGTATGGATTTTGATAATATATTAAAAGATGTCGTTGTTAATCAGTTTAAAGATAAAACAACAATTGATCTTTCTGAAGATAAGCTTGCATTACAGAAATTACTTGAAGAAGTAGAGAAAGCAAAAATTACTTTATCCGAACAGCTTGAAGTTGAAATAAATATACCTTTTATAACTGCCGATGAAACGGGTCCAAAGCATTTGCAGTTTGTAATAACCAGAAGTGAGTTTGAGGGATTGATAGAAGATTATATCAAAGAGACTATAGATTTAACTAATCAGGCTTTAAAAGATGCTGGATTAACTTCAAAAGATCTGGATAAAATAATATTGGTCGGCGGTTCTACCAGGATTCCGCTTGTTGTTAAAAAAATTGAGGAATATACAGGAAAGAAAGTATTCAGAGGCATCAATCCGGATGAGGTTGTTGCAGCAGGAGCAGCCATTCAGACAAGCATTATAAAAGGTGATCTTTCTGGAGTTGTTTTGGCTGATATTACTCCTTTGAGTCTGGGCATCGAAGTGGAAGGCGATGGTTTTGTGCCAATAATCAAACGAAATACGCCGATACCTACCAGAGAGACTAAAATTTTTACGACAACAGTTGTCAATCAGGAGGAAGTTGAAATACATGTACTGCAGGGAGAGAGAAAGATTGCAAGCCAGAACATTACACTCGGTAAATTTATTCTGGCAGGTATAAGAAAGGCAAATGCCGGAGTACCGAGGATTGAGGTGGCATTTGATATTGATGTTAATTCAATTGTTCACGTATCGGCTCAGGATATTGATACCGGTATTGCTCAGGAGATAGTGATAAATTCAAAAGTCGGTTTTACCAAGAATGAGATAGATATTTTGATACATGATGCACAGAAGTATAAAAAGAAAGATGAAGAGATAATAAAATTTACTTTATTAAAAAATGAAGCAAAGGGATTAATAATAAAACTTGAGAAATTAAAGGAAGAAAAGAAAATCGATGATAATTTTAATAATGAAATAAATGATTTAATAATTACGACAAATAAAGTCATTGATGATATTGATTATGAAAAAATAGAAAAGAACATTAAAAGCCTTAAGGCTTTTATAGATGAAATTTCATCTAATGAAAAATATGATTTAAACTCCACGGTCACTAGCAATATTTAAGGATAGAACATTAATGGGACAACAGATAAAAACAGATAAAAATTATTATGAAATATTAGAAATTGAGAAATATTCTGCAGTTGATGCAGTTAAAAAAGCTTATAAAGGTCTTGTAAAAAGATATCATCCGGATGCCAATAAAGACAAAAATGCCGATGAAATATATAAAAAAATCGTTAAAGCATATACTGTTTTAAAAGATTTTCAGCTTAAAGAAGAATATGATAATCAATTAAAAAAGGAAGTTGTTTCAACGCCAAAAATGAGTTTTGAGTTTACCAGCTATAATTTTTTTATAAATACCGATAAATTACTCAATAGTATAAAAATTTTTTTTAAAAATATTACTGGTCAAATTAAAAGAGAAAAGATAAGATTAAATGAAAACAGCGGGAATATTTTAGATGAAAATTACCATGTCTCAGAAGATATTTTAAATATGTCTTCAGGAGAGCTGGAAGAAAGACTGTTATATTCCGATAATAAATACGTTAGATTAAATGCAGGGATTGCAATCGGTATTAAAAATGAAAAGGCAAGCCTTCCTGTTTTGGAAAATGTTCTGCCTTCATCAGATAAAGAACTGAAAAAGATAATAATCTGGGCTATCGGAAACTTAAAGATGAAGAAAAGCTTAAATTTATTGAAGATATTATATAACAGTGCGGCAAATGAAGTTAAATCGGAAATTTTAAAGGCATATTATAAAATTACTGAAGGAAAAGGCAATATTTTGATAAACATGCTTTTAAATGCATTAAAAGAAAATGATAATGAATTAAAAATAACAGCATTAGAGCTGTTTTTTATGACCAATAAAAAGATTGAATATTTTGAAATAAAAAAATTATTAAACACATCTTCCAAGAGGATGAATGATTTAATTGACAAACTGGTTAAAGATAATAGAGTTGTGAATTTTCAAGGGGGACAATAAATGATCAGCGAAACATCAGCAAATCAAAGTGAAGAATATCAGTTGATTCTTTTTGAATTGGGTAATTCCTTATACGGCATACCCATTGATAAAGTTTCAGAAATCAACAGAATTGATCAGATAACAACTTTGCCAAAAGCACCAAAATTTGTTGAAGGCGTAATTAATTTAAGAGGTAATGTAGTTCCTTTAATTGATTTAAGAAAACGTTTCGGAATGAAACAGATTGAAAGAACCAAAAAAAATAAAATTGTTGTTGTAATAGTAGAAAAAAGACTCTTTGGTATAATAGTTGACTCAGTGCTGGAAGTTGTTTCAATAGCAAGAGAAAATATCGAACCTTCATTACCTACAACCAGCGGATTGAAGACGGAATTCATTAATTCTATAGGCAAAATACAGGATTCTCTTGTTATTATTTTAGACATTGAAAATATTATTCAGAGTAAAGAAGAAATAAAACTTGAAGAATGATTAGGAGACCTTAAATGGCTTTTATGGATGATAAAAGAATACAACTTGCATTTCTTGATGAAGTCAGTGAGCTTTTGGACAGTCTCAATGCAAGGTTATTGGATCTCGAAAATAATCCTGATAACAGGGATGTTATAAATGAGATATTCAGGCTTACGCATTCAATTAAAAGCGAATCCGCAATAGTAGGATTTATGAACATTTCAAATATTGCCCATAAGATGGAAGATATATTTGAGAAAGTCAGAAGAGGTTCTTTAAATGTCAATATTAATATAATGAACATCCTGTTTTCTTCTTATGACAGGATGGTCAAATTAATTGCAGGTGTTCAGCTTGGTGAAGATGAATCAAATTATGATGTTTCAGACATAATAAATAAATTGAACGAAATATTAAAAGTAACATCGAAAACCGAGATAAAAGAAGAGAATAAGTATGAAGAGGTTGTTATTCATAAAGATGACGGCACAGAATCGATACTGGTAAAAAAAGAGATTCTTTATAAGCTTGATCATGATTTTTCAAACATTGAAAAAGCCAACATTGAAGATGCACTTGAAAGAGGTGATAAGTTTTACAGAGTAACAGTAACCTTTATTGATAAATGCGACATGAGATATCCAAGAGCTTTTCTTGTTTATAATAATCTTTTATCATGCGGTGCTGTTGTAAAAACAGATCCTGATCTGCAGTCTGAACAGGAAGATGAAAAATTCGGGGTAATAGTTATTTTTTTATTGACCTCTCTGGATGATAATAAAATTTTAAAAGCTGTTGATGTTGACCAGGTTAAAATGATACAAATCGGGAAAATCGAGTTAAAAGCACTGGTTAAAAAAGGTTTTGAGCTGTCAAATATACCCGGTTATTCTGAAGCTTTAGTTTCTTCTGACATGATTTTAACCGATGAGGAGATAAAAGACGGTGAGCTTATAGAATTAGAATGGGAAAATCAGATCAAAGAACAGATGAAAAGCTTAAAAAAAGGTGAAAACGGTAAAAACGGTGCTTCAGGTAAAAAGAAACAGGTATTAGAAGATGCAACGATTAAAAAACAGACAATAAGAGTTGATACAGACAGGCTGGATACTTTAATGAATCTTGTAGGTGAGCTTATAATCAATCATTCAAGATTTATGCAGATAAAGAACAATATAACTGACACAAGTTCTTTAACTGATATAAAATCAAAGCTCGATGATGCTGCAAATGATCTTGACAGGATATCCAGTTTAATGCAGTCAAGCATGATGCAGGTAAGAATGGTGCCTATAGGTTACGTTTTTTCAAAGTTTCCTAGGGTAGTGCGCGACCTTTCTAATATGCTCAGGAAAAATGTTAAATTGATTATTGAGGGTGAAACAACAGAGATTGACAGGGCAATAATAGAACTTATTACAGAACCTATAACTCATATTATAAGAAACTCCATTGACCATGGCATTGAGCTTCCCGATGATAGAGAAAAGTCCGGTAAGTTAAGAGAAGGCACTATCATTTTAAGAGCTTATCAGCAGGGGTCTAATATTTATATTGAAATAATTGATGACGGCAAAGGAATAAATATCGATGCATTGAAAAACACAGCGATTCAGAAAAAATTGATTACACCTCAGGAAGCTACGGGTTTTTCTAAACAGGATTTGTTGAATCTGATATTTCTACCGGGTTTCAGTACAAAAGAAGAAATTACCGGCTTATCAGGGCGCGGTGTCGGGATGGATGTTGTTCTTACTCAGATTGAAAAATTAAGAGGAAGGATTGAAATAGATACTTCAGTCGGAGTTTTTACAAAAATGACCATTATACTGCCGTTGACTTTAACAATTGTCGAAGCTTTACTGGTATTATCTAATAATAGCATTTATGCAATACCTGTAAATGTTGTTGAAGAGACAATAATAATTAAAAAGACTGAAATAAAAGATTTTGATGAATATAAGGTATATAATTTAAGAGATGAAACCATAGCGATTTTATTTTTAAGCGATCTGGTTGAGTTTCAAAAAACACAAATCAGTGAAGAAAAGGAAGAAACCGATGAAGTATTTGTCGTTGTTGTATCCTATGAGAGAAGGAAAATAGGCATTGTTGTTGATGACCTGATCGGAAACCAGGATATAGTTATAAAAGCACTTGATGAGTCATTTAAAAATCTTGAAGGGATTGCAGGAGCAACGGTTTTAGGGGACGGGCAGATCGCCATAATCCTTGACACAAGCACCCTGGTAAGATCAAAGAAAAAAGAGATATCAAAAGCAGCTGAAAAATTGATGAAAATAGATGAAGATGTAAACTTCGGCGAATTATACGACCAGCTTAATCCTGAGGAAGATGATAAAAAGCCTAAAGAGAAGAAAAAGGTAAGCAAGTAATTATATTATAATAGAAAATAATTTAAAATTTTAATAATAAATTCGGCTATTCTTGACAAAGATTTTAATTTTAATATAATTTAATTAAAAACATAAAGGAAGGGCATATGGAAATAAATAAAAAAACTAAAATTGGATTAAGCCTTGTTTTTATAATAATTCCTGTATTTCATATTATATTTTTAACTTTTTTCTCGGTGGATTTAAGAAATGAACTTAATAATTTTATTTCTTTATTTATAGAATATTTCAGTATGTCAATAAATAATAAGAATTTATTGGTCCTATCATTATTAATTGAAATTGTTTTATTTATTTTTATATCAATAGTTTTGCTGAATTCAAAGAAAAATTATATACTTCTTTTTTCATCGATTATTTTATTATTCATTATTATAAATATTATCAGCCTTGTTTTTAATTTAATACCTTCCTATTTCTATTATGCTGTACCCTTAGCTGCAGTTATTTTTTCATTGTTCAGTATATTTTTTATGGTTACAAGATTGATCAGAGGATCTTCTTTTCTGACTGATAAACTTAAAGTATTCAAACCTTATTTCAGGCGTGATTGCAGTTTGCAGGCTGAAATTATAAAGAAAAATATTAACAATACGGCTTTAATTAATAATATTTCATTATCAGGATGTCGTATAAAATCCGAAGAACTATTGTTTTTTAATGAAATTGTGGATATAATATTTAAAATTGATGATCATACTATAAAAGCAAAAGGAAAGGTAGTAAGAAAAGTATATCCAATAAAGATCGGTAATAATGAGAATGGAATTAGATTTCTGAAATTTGAAAAGCCGGGTAAAAAAATATTGAAGGATTATTTAAAAAAGCTTTGATATGGCTTTGTTAAATAATAATGAAATTTAATGTTCTTATCATTATCAACATTATTTTACAAAGGTTTAATAATGCAGTTAGCTTGAAATTTTCCAGTTAAATTCTATTATAAATCGGTTATTAATCTATTTTATGGTTATGAAAATTTGTTAATTTAGCTTTTAATATAATCTGATCGCTCTATATAAATATATATTATAAAATATGACAAACCAGTCAGCTACATTACTTTTTAACAACAGGACCATTGCTGTTAAATAATGCCAATACTTCAGATGCATTTAGAGCTCTGTTCCATATTGCAAAATCATCAAGGTATCCTTCTAAATTTGATGTTGTTCCTTGATAATTACTGCCGATTCTTTTATTGGCAGCATCGATGTTTATATCTGTGTAAGTAATTGATGCTGGACTTGTCACATTAATACCATTGACATACAGATAAACCCTGTCATTGCTTCCGCCGTCCAATACATAAACAACATGGGCCCATGTATTTTTAATCGGTGTAGGATCATAACCAAGATTTCTTTGAGTGCTGCCATAAGTCATATAAAGTCTGGGTGCAGTAGCACTACCTTGAATATGCAATCTTATATCTGATTGACTTTCAAAGAAATATTGATTATCTGTAGTATTTTGTATATATGTCCAGAATGAAAATGTATAAGTACCTGATATAGAACTTAAAGTAGCAATATTGATATTACTATCGGATGATACTCCCTTAAATCTATAAGAATTACCGAACTTACCGGCGGAATTATCAAGGTTGTTTATTGTTCCGTCATAATTGCCTGTTTCATCATATGCAGTAGCTCCTAAAGTTTCATCCATCCTCCAGTATGCTAATAAACCGTCTGCAATGGCTTGGGTAATGTCATTGTAATATCCGGGGTTACCACCGGATTCTTTTTTCTCCTCAGGCAGAAATAGATTATTTACCCCTATAAAATCATCTGAGATATTGCAAGATAAAATTATAATAATAAAAATTGTTATTGTTAATAATATAATATTAAAATATTTCATATAAGTTTTCCTCATATTAATTATAGCTTGTTTTCATAATTTTTCAAATTATTTTATTGTTTTATATTATGCTGTTTAGAATATTTATTAATTTAATATCATATTCCTTGCTATCTGTCTCAAGCAGTTGGATTGCTTTTTCCTTATCAATTATTTTTTTGTATTTTCTGACAGATATCATAGAGATAAATGATTCGACTACTCTGATTACCCTGGCAATATATGGTATATCTTTTTGTTTTAATCCTGAAGGATAACCTGAACCGTCTAGGTTTTCATGATGTTTGGAAATCCCATCAATAAAGTCTCCTTTTATATCATCATCTATGAAATGAATTAAATTCAATCCGTGTGCAGTATGTGTTTTTATTATTTCAAATTCCTCTTCACTGACTTCAGGTTTACTGAGTATGTTGGGATCAATATTTAAAAAGCCTATATCATAAACCATGCTTACGGCATAATGTAATAGACATTCATAATCACTGTAGCCGACAGCTTTAGATATCTTATATACAAGATCAGACACATTTTTAGAGCAATTTTTTCTATGTGTTATTTTATCGATTTCCATACCGTAACTTGCACATGTTTCAATTATATTTTTTAATTTTTTCATATTTTCATCAGGAGTTGATGAAATGTATGAGAGTTTTTTTGTTGTGTTTTCATCCTGAATTTGCTCGGCATCATTCAGTTTAGATGGTAAAGGAAATGAAAGAACATTTGCTTGATTTTGCATAGGTAAAGACTCCATTAATTTCATTGAATATTCATAGTATCTTTGCTGTTGGCGATGAGTATTTTTCACGAATACGACTATTATTGCTATAATTAAAGTAAAAATTATCATGAATATCCCTGCCAGTAATGAAACTATGAAAATAATGCTTGTAAAATATGTTTTGGTATCCTTATCCTTTGACTGTAGAAACTTATTAAAATAATTGGACATTTCTTTCTGCATTTTTTCTTCAGCATCTAAACGTTCTTTAATAATATTTTTCTGCATTTCAAAAAGTTCTTTTTTTTCTTCTTCCCTGAGTTTTTGTAAATTTTCCTCTTTTTTCCTGCTTTCTTCTATCTGTTTGTTTAACTGCGCCTGTAATTTGGCATCTTTCAGTTTGTCTTCCTCTTTTTTCAAATTCATTAATCTTTCCTGTTCGGCCAATATCGCATTAAGCTCCTGTTTATAGACCTCTTCCTTTTCTCTGATCTTTTTTTCAAGTTCTTCTTCCTTTTCTTTTTTTAATTTTTCTGCTTCTTCTTTATTTTTCATTAATTCTTCATATTTTCGTTTTTCTTCTTCGATTACTCTTGCAAGCTCATCTTCCTTTTCCTTTTTTTCTTTTTCAGACTCAATTTGAGACTTAAGTTTTTTTATTTTGTCCGAATTTTTTTCAGTTGTGGTGTAGTAAGGATCGGTTGTAAGTACAGTATTAACTGATTCATAATTACCGCTTTCATAGGCTTTTTTTATATATTCATAATAAATGTTTTCAGTAAGCGTTTTTATTTCTGTGGTAAGTTCATTTTCATTGTAATTATAATATTTTAATACGAATTTAATTCTACTGTAAGCCTTATCATAGTCTTTAATCACATAAAAGCTTTTAGCATCAGCAATATATCTATTGATAAGTTCGTCGCTGTTTAAATAAGCTGTAATAATAATAAATATTAATGCTATAAATTTATTTTTCATTTATTCCCACTCCAATGCATGTTTGAATTTTTATATAATTTTCAAGTTTTGCATTATAAATCAAAAAGAGAGCTGCAATCTCAGTTTTAACAATTAAACCTGTTCTTTTAATTTTTAAGGGTCTGTATAAAACTCCTATTGACAAATCAAAAACAGCGTCAATATATGAGGTAAATGGAGAAACAAAATAGTAATTAAATGAAGATTCAATTCCTATGTATTTATAAAAGAACCATCTGTATAATCTTAAACCTATGATTAATGATTTTAGATTAGAAATATATACATCAAGTGGGACATTTTTTTCAAACTGATTGTATATCAAATGCCTGAAACCTAAAGCTAAATACAATGGGATTTTGATTAATGGTACAGAAAAAATCCCAGAGATCGAATATGAAAATTCTGTTGAAGTTTTTTCAGGGTACAGACTTACAAAATAGGTATCAAAAAGTCCCTCAATACCCGCTGCAATATAGGGATGCTGAAAACAAAAGGAAAAATCCGTTGACATGCCGTATTTTGTATTCCATTTGGGATTACCGTAATATTCATTATAAAAATGAGATTGAAACATCATAAAATCTATGATCCCTAAATCAAAAGAAAATAAAAAGTTATCAAAAGTGATTTTTGTGACCTTAAGTGTTTTTTCCTCTTTTTTAATTTTTTCTAATGATACAAAAATGTCCTGAGCTTCTAAATTGTCAAGATTATTATCAAGCATGATTCTGATGATTTTTTTTGCATCATCTATTTTGTCATTTTGTATTAATTCTTTTACAATTTTTATCAGATAATCTTCAATCTCTTTATAGTTTTCATTTTTGGAATTTTCTTTAAGAAATTTATCCAGATCATTATATTTTTTGCTGTTTACAAAATTATCAAGAATTTTTTTGTTATCATCACTGATTGCAAATATAGAACCTATATAGAATAAAAATAAAATATTAAAAAAAATTTTATGCATTTTTATTCCTTGTTTATAATAATTATAATTCCATTATATTAAATTCGGAATAAAAGTAAATAAAATTTATTTTTTTTTTTTTTTTGTGTGATAGGTTATAAAAAATAAAATTTTTTTTTTTTTTTTTT
>JAFGQB010000110.1 GCA_016935915.1 Spirochaetota bacterium | reverse complement strand
GAATGAACTTCTAAAAAATCTGCAAAAGAGGAGCCTATTCCGGCAAATAATTTTCCGAAATTTACAGAGTTTATCATATAACTATGTCCTTCTGCAGTTACCTCGGGATAAAAATTATTCCACATTGTCCAATATTCAAATGCATATATTTTTAATTCATCACCTTTATTTACAAAAAGATCGGTAGTTAAATAATCCTCTTTTGTGTCATAAATAAATTTACTTGAAATTTTTTCCAGTTCGGATTTAAAAAGAGCTAAATCCATGCCTCCGTTAACAGATACCGCTAAAAAACCGGAAGGGTTAAAAATTTTATAGTTATCCTTATTTGGGAATAAATATAAAACCCCCTCTCCTTTTGAAACAATTTGAGTACCATTGCCTACTATAAAAATGTCTGTATTGCCGATTTTACCTAACAAGCTGCCCCAATTACCATATTCATTAACTTTAAAAACAGAATGTCCTTCACCGGTTACCTGATTATATTTTTCATGTAAACTCCATTTACCGTTTACTGATATCTCCAAAATTTCACCTTTTTTGACATATAATCCTGAATTTTGTTTTATGGAATTTGGATAAATATTAATTGTTTTTAAAGAAAATGAATAAAGATTTGTAAAAAGCATCAAAAAAGTTAAAAGCAAGTATTTCATGTTTTCCCTCAGTTTAAAATATGTTCATCAGTAAATTAATTAAAGATTTTAATTATTTTACTGATAATTAATAATATTATACAAAAAATTATAAAAAAATATAAAGAAATTTTTATTTTTTTATAATATATGTTAAAATTAAAATACTATATATGAAAACATTAAAAGATATTGTAAAAGATATAACAGAAAAATATAAAACTATTAACAATAACAGTGAATTACTGGATAAAAAAGCAATAGACCAAAAAGATCCATATCTTGATGAATTTGATAAAGATATAAATTTCTTTTTTAATAAAAATCTTGATGATAAAAATCAAGCTAAAGATGAGCTGGAAATCAATAAAAAAAACCAGGATGAGAATAAAAAAGATGATGAAAAGAAAAATTTTAGTAAAATAAAAAATGAACTCACCAAAAGAATTGAATTTGTTTTTAATGGAATTAATGTATTTTTATATAAACACTATAAAGATGATCTAAAAAAGATATTAATTGATGATTTATATGAATATTTCAATATCAAACTGGCTGATTACAACAACAGTGATATTAATGATTTTGTTGAAAATTTTATTAATAATAAATATAACGAGATATTCTCAAATAAAGAAAGTAGACGAAAGACATTGCTTTATATTTATTTAAATAGGATATTAAAAGATGTTGATTCGTTTTTTAAGGTTAACAACAAAAAGAAATTGGAAAAAATGACTTTATTACAGAAAAGAAATTTAATAAAATTTTATTTAATCTCTATATACAATCAATATCTTAAAGAGGACAGACAAAGCGGAAAATTAGACAGAGATGATTATGAATTTTTACGGGAAAGAATAAGGTTATTTGTTTTATTCAGATATGATAAAATTTTAAAAGAGAAATAGATTTTTTAAGAAAGAAGTATTTTGATGAATAAATTAAAATTAATAAAAAATCAAACATTATCAAAAAGTACCACTTTAAAAATCGGCGGCAAGGCAAAATTTTTTTGCAGACCCAGATCTTTAAATGAGATAATTCATTGCATTAATTTTGCAAAAGTTAATAAATTACAAGTTTTTTTTATTGGAGGCGGCTCAAATTTACTTGTTTCTGATAATGGTATTAATGGTCTTGTCATCAACACATGCAGATTAAATAAAATAAAAGTTAATTACGATGAAATAATAATAGAATCAGGTACAACAATTGAAAAATTGAATAAAATAGCAATAAAGAAAAAACTTACTGGATTAGAATTTTCCAGCGGTTTACCCGGTACCATTGGAGGTGCTGTATATATGAATGCCAGAGCTTACGGAGGTGAGTTCAGTAAAATTGTCGAGGAAGTTGAAGTTTTAAATTATAATGGGGAATTGAAAATTTTAAGAAAAAATGATTTTAAGTATTCATATAAAAAAAGTGTATTTATGAATGATGATTTGTTCATATATAGAATTAAATTAAAGTTAAAAAAAGGGGAACCAAAAGAAATAAGAAGCAAATACAAAGAAAATTATATAGATAGAAAAAAAAAGAGGCAGTATAAATATCCATCTGCAGGTTGTATTTTTAAAAACAATTATGATTTGAATTTAATATGCGGGAAACTGCTTGATGAAATGGGATTAAAAGGCACTAATTTTGGTGGAGCAACAATTCCTGATTTTCATGCAAACTTTATTATTAATTCTAAAAAGGCTAAAGCGGATGATGTAAAAAACCTAATTGAATATATTGAAAATAAAGTATTTAAGGAAAAAGGAATTAAGCTGGATAGAGAAATAAAATTAATAGGATTTACTGATCATTCGACATAAACTTCTTTATCGGACAACAAAGTAATTTTACCAATTGATTCTAATTGTTTTAGATGATTTGTAAATTCTTTTCTTTTTTTCTCAACCTCACTGAGTTTTACTTTACCGAGGAAGACCATCTCTTCTTCAATAATTGATTTTCGCTTTTTGCTAATGCATTTAAAAAAATAATTCTTGATATCATCATTTGAACCTTTTAATATATAAGCAATATCCGGGTCACTATATTTTTTTAAAGCGTAAATAAGGCTTTTTTTTGGTATTTTCAAAATATCATTAAATGTAAAAATTTTTTCTTCAATTTCATCGGCTAACCCGGAATCAACATCCTTTAAATTATCTATTATTGAATTTAAATCTGAAAAAGAGAAATTTTTCAGTATTTGAACAAGTTTATTTTTACCTTCAATTTTTATATATTTATCATTAAACTTTTCTGATTTTTTTTTGATGTTATTTATTATGGCGTCGATAACTTCAGGTTTAATTTCAATTTTTTTTGACATTTTTCTTATTATTTCAATTGCCTTATTTGGCGGAAAAAGCTTTAAAACCATGGCGACTTTTTTTGGATTTATCATACTTAATACAACGGCAATTATAGAGTCCGATTCATCAGAAATTATTTCAAAAATTTGGTTTTCATTAAAATCATCTAAAAAAGAAAAAGAATATTTATTGAGTTTATTTAGATCGGAGTAATCGTTGAGTATTTCATTGTAAAGTCTGCTTCCTTTATTTAATCCGTATGCTTTTATCAGAAGATTAGAAATATATTCTTTTTTGTCGGATATTTTTAAATTTGTTGATATATTATCAATGTTACCGATTTTATCATTAATATTTTTTATATCATTCTCTGTTATATTATCAATTTTTAAAAATTCTATCATTAATACTTTTATTTCATTTTCTTTGAAATTTTTAATTATATTTACAGAATTATCTAATCCGATAAGGTATAAAAATATTGAAATTGATCTTTTATCTGGTTTTTCTGATAAATTTTTTTTATATTTTTTTTCTAATTTAATAAATGATTTTTTTTTGTTTTTTATTGGATTTTTTTTATAAATTTTTAAAAAAAAATTTTTTTTATTTTTCTCTTTCACAATTTAATCATCTTCTTATAAAGTTTTTATAAATTTTTCATAATCACTTTCATTTAGTAATTCATCAAATTGTTTAATATCAGAAATTTCAATTTTAAAAATCCATCCTTCTCCATAAGGGTCATCATTGATTGTACCTGATTGGGATTCATCTTCAAATATTGTATTAAATGCAGTCAGTTTACCATCAAGAGGTGAATAAATTTGACTTACACTTTTAACGGATTCTATTTCTGCAACAGCTTCTCCTTTTTTAACAATATCCCCGATGTTTTTTACTAATGACACATAAACTACATCCCCTAATTGATGCTGGGCATAATCGCTTATTCCAACAACTCCGATTTTATCATTAATTTCAATCCATTCATGTTCTTTTGTAAATTTTTTCATATAAGCTCCAAGAATTTTAATAAATTTTTATCAAAGAATTATGTTAATTAATGTTTTCAAATAATTTAATTGATGTAATCCCGCCTTCAATATTAAAGACATTTTCAAATCCGTTTCCCTTTAATATTCTTTCAGCAGCATAACCCTGCCTTCCGTTTTTACAGTAAATTAATATTAACTTATCTTTAGGTATGTCTTCGAATTTGTTTCTCAGCACTTTTAAAGGAATGCAAACTGAGTTTTCCAGATGAGATTTTTGATAGTCATTATCATTACGTATGTCAATAATATAATATTCTTTAGAAAAATCAATATCATTGAATATTAATTGACTGGTTAATCCGTCAATTAAATTATTTGCCATCATTCCCAGGATATTTATCGGGTCCCTGTAAGTTGATATATTTGGCGAATATGAAAAATTTAAATTAATTAGATCATCTAATGTTAAATTGGAATAAATAGCAGTGTGTATTATGTCAAGTCTTTTGTCAATCCCTTTATCCATTCCGGAAATTTGAGCGCCTAAAATTTTTTTATTTTCTTTATTATAAATCAATTTTAAAAATATTTGCCTTGAACTGCTTATAAATCTTTCGCTGTTGCTTGAATATATGCTTAATGATGCTGCAGTATTAAAATTACTAAATGCATCATCGGAATTTAAACCTGTATAGCCAATATAACAATTATTGATTTTTAACAATTTGTTTTTTATTATTCCATTAAAAATAAAGTCTTTGTTAAAAATAGATGATGCGGCTATCCTTGCTTGGAGTATGGATGTATTAATTAATTCCGAGAAATCCTGCTGCATTGTTATTTTATTAAAGGTGCCCGCGATAGTCCCTGCGGCATAAATATCCGGATCGCTGGTCTGCATCTTGTTATTGACTGAAATCCTATTATGGATTATTTCTAATCCTGCATGTTTAGCAAGGTCAATATTTGGAGTCAGATTATCAACATATAAAACAAGGTTGGCTTTTATAAATGTGTCATCTGATAATTTTATTTCATTAATTAAAGTTCTGTCTAAATATACAAATTTTTTAATAGAGCTATTGAGATGAAGTTGAACATTGGCATTTATCAGTTCATTTAAAATAATCTGTTTAAACTCTTTATCAAAATTATCTAAATTGTTTGTTTCCGAGATTATGTTTATGTTATAGCCTTTTTTCATGAAACAATTAACCAAAAGCAGACTGTAATAATTAAAGCCGATTATAACTACATTTTTAGGTGCAACTTTTTTAATGAAATCAGTTATTTTAATGGCATCACCTAAATTTTTTAGAGTAAAAAAATTATGGGCATTCGAGTTTAATGACTTTGGTATGTTAACTTTGCTCCCAGTAGCTAAAATCAGTTTATCATAATGCAGTTTGTCTGATTTTTCAGTCTTTTTATTTTTATATAAGACGACTTTTTCATTTCTGTTGATTTCCGTGGCTTTTGTATTTTTTAAAACATTAATGTTGTATATAGCTGTCAGCTGATCCTCAACATTATTATTGATAGAGTTTACATTTGAAATGTTTCCGCTTACAAAATCCGGCAGTCCCGTAATAGAATAGCCGATATCATCATTTTCTTCTATCAGTGTTATTTTAACCTTTTCGCTTAAGCGCCTTATTCTTGTCGCACAAGCAACGCCGGCTGCAGAACCGCCAATAATAACAATATTTTTAAAATCCATTATACTCTCTTAATAAAAATTAATGATTTTTACTATACATAACTTCTTATTAAATTGCAAATAAAAATAGTTATAATTTGTAAAAATTTTTTATTTATTTTTCTATTATCTTTTATTTAGCTTATATTACTTGATTTTTTTTAGAAATTTAAATATAGTAAAAAAAATTTGAGGGCTTTATAATGAATTTACAATCAAAAAAATCAATATTTATTTTATTCTTTTTACTTTTTGGCATCTTTATTTTTCCTCAGGACGACAGAACAAAATCACCGGATATTGTAATGAAAGAACTTATCGGTCTGTTTAAGGCTTATAACAGAGAAATTGACGATGTAAAATTGACTCCAGAACAGGAAAAACAAAATAAAGAAATAGCTGATAAAATTGAAAATATCTTTCATTATAAAAAAATGATATATGGTGCATTAAATGACCAGCTTTCAACAATGACGCAAAAGCAGGTAAATGAATTTTTTTATAAGTTTAAGGAACTTATAGGTTTGGTTGCGTTTCCTCAGGGTAGTTATTTTTATAATAACAGCAGAAATAAATTTTACGATGTTATATATAAGGATGGCAAAGCTTACATATCAAGTGATAATCATAATTATGATAAAGATATTCAGATAACCATGACATACATTTATGAGAAAATAGATAAAAATTGGATGCTTATTGATCTTGAAATGAACGAACATAGTCTGGTAGAAGCTTATAAACTGCAAATTAATAGAATTGTTAAAAAAGATGGTATAAAAGCATTGCTTGAGACTTTAGATAAAAAATATAAAGAATTAAAGAAAAAATAAGGTACTAAATTCAATGAAAAAAAATCAATTTATTTATGCTTTTTTATTAATCAGTTCTTTTTTTTTAAATTCTCAAAACAGCAATAAAAAAGATGTTCATTATTTTATTCAAAAAGGATTGGAGTATCATTCCAGCATTAAACAGGCAAAATTTGAGATCAATAAATATAAAAATCTTCAGCTCGAAGCGATATCAGTTTTTACCCCTAAAATTAATGGTATAACATGGCTTGCACCTATGTACACCATTAATAAAACAGATGATATTTATCAGACCCAGCCTGATTTTAATACATGGGGACCATATTATCATTTAAACCTTGAGTTTCAACAGCCGGTTTTTGCTTTTACCCGTGTAATTTCAGGTATAAAAGCTGCTCAACAAGGAAGAAAGGTTGCAGAAACAGATGTTGAAATAGCAAGATGGGCTGTAGCAAAAGAGATAAGAACTTATTATTACGGTGTAATATTTGCAAAAACGATGATGAAAACCGTTGAACTGGCAGACAGCATTTTGACCAATGCTTTAAAAGAAGCAAAAAAATCCATTGAAGAGGGGAAAACAGATGTCACTGAAGTTGATCTTGATAAACTTAATTATTTTTATTCACAAATTCCGATTAACAAATCATTTATAGAGAAATCAATTGAACAGGCACAGATGGCACTTTTTTTGTCTACAGGTGAAAAATTGAACGATTCGGATATTCCTGATATATTTGATATAGAAATTGCAGATCTTAAGGATTTTGAGTATTATAAAGGAATAATGTTTGCAGAAAGACCTTTATTTAAAAAATTGAATTTCGGCATTAATGCAACACGTCATCTGATGGATCTAGAATATAAATCAATGCTCCCGATTTTGTTTTTAGGGGGATATATAAAATATAATGCTGCTCCTACGGTTTATCTGCATCATAACAGTTTTATGTCCAACAATTATAATACTTCAAGTGCAACAGGCAGGGGCGTTGACGGCGGATTTGCAGCAGGGTTGTTTTGGCAGTTTGATCCTCTTAAATCGGTAGCCAGAGGTTTGCAGAAGAAAGCTGATCTTGATAAATTACTGGAGTTAAAGAATTATGCAACCGAAGGATTTCCGGTTCAACTGTATAAAACATTGTCCGACTTAAATGATCTTAAAGTTAAAATTTATCATTTAAAGGATGCGATTCAAAATGCTCAGAGCTGGATGTTTTTTGCCGCAAATGCTTACGCTATAGGCGGCGGTGAAGCAAAGGATATCATGGAAGGTCTTGCCGCTTATGTAAAATCAAAGACAGACTATTATATGGCAATTTACGATTATAATAAGTTACTCGGTGAATTATGTGAAATTGTCGGAATAGATGTTACTTTAAAATAACAATTTATGAGAAATAAGGCATTAAAATATATTTTTAGTAAAATTAATAAACATCCTTTGATGTTTATTTTTTTGTCCCTCTTTTTAGGGATGTTATTTTTTTTAGCTTTTCTTTATATACCTTTAAAATCAGATTATATTGATCTTTTGCCGCAAAATGCAGAACCTGTGGTAAATATTAAATATCTTTCAAAGAAATTAAAAGGTTTAGGTCAGTTTTCACTTGTTGTTGAATCAAAAGAAAAAAACATCGAAGGCATGAAAAAACTGGCGGATAAACTTAATGATCAGCTTAAAAATGTTGAAGAGCTGAATTATATTAATTATAAGGTGCCCGAATCATTTAAGAAAAGCATATTTCTTTTTATTGACCTGAATGACTTAAAGGAGGTTTACAGACGTCTCCATGAAAAGGTTCAATTTGAACTATTAATTAATTCTCCTTTTAATCTGGGTTTTGAAGAAGAGGGTGCAGTTGAATTTAATATAGATGATATTGTTGAAAAATATAAAAACAGAGGTGCTGGTCTTACTTATCATGAATCAGAATATTTTATATCCAAAGACATGGATATTCTTATAATGTTTTTAAAACCAAATTTTCTCCCTACAAATATTGAAAAAACCGAACAGCTTATTAACAAAATTAATATAATAACAAAAAATATCGATATAAAATCCTACGGCAATGATTTGAAAATTTCATATGGCGGTACTTACATATTAACTTATGATCAGAAGAATGCAATTAATAATGATATAAAAAAAACCTCATTCATCGCATTAATAATTATCTTTTTTGTTATCTTATTGTTTATCAGGAATTTTAGATATTCGATCTTTTTATTTTATTCATTGTTTGTCGGAGTTCTGTCGGCATTCGGTCTGGCTTTCATTGTATTTAATCATATAAACTTAATTACAGGATTTCTCATAGCAATATTGACAGGTCTTGGAGTAAATTACGGGATCCATTTTTTATTCAGATATAAAGAGGAATTAAATAACGGGAATATTGAATCTGCTTTGGAAACCGGATTTATAAAGACAGGTGTTGCTTCTTTAACCGGGGCTTTAACAACAGCCTGTGCTTTTTTTACCCTGTCATTCAGTAAATTTTTAGGGTTTTCCGAATTTGGTTTATTGGCATCATTCGGCATAATGATCACTTTATTCTCAACTTACATATTTGTAAGTGCATTGATCATCTTTACAAATAAAATTTTTAAAACAAAAAATATCAGGGAACAAAAGCTTTTAAACAAGGATAAAAGTGAAACAAGTATCACAACAAAAAAAGGATTGTTCTATGCTGTGTTGGTTGTGATTTTGATAATTACAGGTATATTAAGTTATAACATAAAGAATATAAAGTTTGAGTATAACAGCAAAAAACTGGAGGTACAGGGTCAGGAATCTATAAAGACAACAGAATTAATTCAAAAGAAATTTAATATATCAACAGATCCTGCTATATTTTTTACATATGATAAAAAAGAAGAAATTGATTTTTTAAATACAGCCAAGAAAATGCAGAAAGCAGAAAACAGCAATATAGGCAGTATAATTACTATTTCGAACATTTTAAATAGTGAAGAGCTGCAAAAAGAAAAAATTGATGTTATTAAAAAAATCCAAAAAGAATTTAAATCTTTGCCTGAAAATTCAATAAAAGATCCCAATATAAAAGATATGATAAAAAAAGCAATCAATTTTACCAAGGATGCAAGTGTTATTTCTGAAAAGGATCTGCCTGAAGATTTTAAAAAAAGATTTATTTTTAACGATAATGGGAAAGATCTCTATATTACCCAGGTTTTTCCTAATAAAGTTTTATTTGACGCAAAAGAAATGAAAGAATATGTAAACGAAATAAAAACCATAAAGGGAGAAAAAAGAGTCTATAAACCGACAGGCATGCATGTTATTTATGTTTATTTAATAGATCTTGTGTTAAATGAAAGCAGGATTTTTATTATTATTGTTTTTATAATAATATGGCTTATGCTTCTTATTGATTTCAGAAATTTAAAGGAATCTGTCATTGCAATGATACCTTTAATATTCGGGGTTTTATGGCTTTTGATAATTATGTCTTTTTTTAAAGTTAGATTTAATTTTATGAATATTATTGTTTTGCCTACTGTTTTGGGTACAGGGGTTGACAACGGTGTTCATATTTATCACAGATATAAAGAGACTAAAAATATTTTTAAAGCATTGCAGAATACCGGAATAGCTAATTTTGCGATGTCGCTGACTGTGGCATTAGGCTGGTCCTCACTGTTTTTTGCGCAATACATAGGATTGAGAACTATGGCTTTTGTAGGAGTTGCAGGCATTTTGGCGACTTTTATCGCGTCAATAACCGTAATGCCTGCGATAATTTTGATTTTTGATAAAAAAAATAATTTTTTATAATTATAATTAAATTTAAAAGGTTACAAATTATTTAATTAATATAGATTTTTATTGAATTAATGGAATTATAAATATTTAAAATAAAATAAATTTATAATTGTTCATCTTTTTTTTGATTATACATCAATAAGCAGTAAAATATTTCATAATTGATAAATTTCAACAAATATTATTGAATTTCTAACTTTTTCATCAAAAATTATTTTTACTTTACAATTATTTGTTCAGAGACATTGTCAAAATTATAAAAATTATAATTTATATAATAAAATTATTTGAAAAATTTGAAATTTTAGATTAAAATTAGAATAAAAGGGTTTAAATTTTTAATGATGGATTTTAATTTTGATAATATTAAAAATAAACTTAAAACTTCAAAAATTGAAAAGAAATTAAAAAATTTTAAGACTTTTCGCCATTTTTCTCAATATTCATTTATAAAAATTACTTCAGTAATTGGTTTTGTAGTTTCTTTTTCAATATTTGTTTATCTGCTGTTACATAATGACATTTCAAAAATAATCTCATCAATAATTGCTCTTTTGTTTTTTACTTTTATATTTATTATTTCATTATTCTATAAAAATCCTGAAATCATCAGTTCTTTTGTTTTATTGTTTTCCGGCTCAATGATCTTCCATGAAATTTTGTCAGGAGGGTCCAACGACTATTATCTGCTGTTTGTTTTTTGTTTTCCTATCGTAGTATATTTTATTCACGGTATTAAGAACGGTTTGATCTGGAATAGTGTATTTTTAATATTATATTTTGCTGTATATGTTTTAATTCAAAATGATTATATAACAAACAGCAGTTATAGTAAGAATTATATTTTTGTATCATTTATCGTTTTGGTTGTAATAAATATTTTAGCCTTTTTAAATGCGTACAGGCATCAGGACATAGAAAGAGAAATGGGGAAACAGATTTATTTTGATGGACTTACAGAACTTCCGAACAGGCATAAAATGCTTGAAGATATAGAAAAAAGCAAAAATATTATTTTATGCATCATTAATGTTGATGATTTTAAGGAAATAAATGATATTTTTGGTTGCAGCATAGGTGATGAAGCTTTATTATTTTTAAAGGACAGGCTTTTAAATTTTATTGATAAAACAACAGAAACACTATATAAATTGAATGGTGATGAATTTGCTATTGTCGCAAATTCTACCGATGACGAAGCAGAAAAGATAAAAAGATTGATTTATACTCTAAATTCAGATCTACAGATAAATAAATTTATTCAAGGCGAAGAAGATATAATTTTAAGGGTTTCAGCAGGGATTTCTGACATGACTAAAATTGATGATGAAAATGTGTTATCAACCGCAGATATTGCTTTAAAAGAGGCAAAAAAGTCATCGATCGGAGTTATTGAATACAGTCAGGAAAAATTAAAAACAAAGGATAATTATCATCATAATATCACAAGTTTAAATATTATTTCCAATGCGATTCAATGTGACAGGCTTTTTCCATATTATCAGCCGATTTTGGATAACGTTACTGATAAAATTGAAAAATTTGAATGTCTGGTTAGAATTTCTGACAGCATCGGACAGATATATATTCCAATGAAATTTTTAAATATAGCAAAAAAGTCCAGATTATATCCCAAAATAACAAGAATAATGCTTAAGAAGTCAGTGGACAGATTTAAAAACACTAATTTTGAATTTTCAATAAATTTGTCAATAGAAGATTTTTTTAATCCTTATACAATTCAATTCATCACTTTAATGCTTGAAGAAAACAGCAATATCTGCAAAAATATAAACTTTGAAATTATAGAATCAGAGGGAATTGAAAATTATACCGTTTTTTCAAATTTCATTAAGTTGATTAAAAAATTCGGATGCAAGATATCGATTGATGATTTTGGATCAGGCTATTCAAATTTTGATCATTTTTTAAATTTGAATGTTGATTATTTAAAGATTGACGGATCATTGATAAAAAACCTTGATAAAGACAAAAATGCCAGAATTGCCGTAGAAAATATAGTTAAACTTTCAAGAGAGTTAGGGATAAAAACCATTGCAGAATATGTTCATTCTAAAAAAATATTTGATATAGTAAAGGATATCAATGTTGATTATTCTCAAGGATTTTATATAGGCTATCCTTCACCAAAAATTAATGAAGAATTAAATTGAGAATTTAATCTTTTAAAACCAAATAAAATACTGTTCTTCAAGAAAAGCAATAAAATTTAAATTTTATTGTAAGTTTTTACTAAATTTTTTTTACTTAAACATTTTAAAATATTAATTATAATTAAGGATCATAAATGAAAAAATTATATTTTACTTTTATATTGTTTTTCTTTACAGTATTCAAATTAATTTCATCGGAAATAACAAAAGAACAGTCTTTACCAAATACTCATATTATAATTTTAAAGGATGGAAGTGAATACAAAGGGAATTTATTAAAAATTGAAGATGGAAAGATATATTTTAAGATAAACAATGATGAAAGAATTTTCAATAAAGATTATGTAGACAGGATTCAGTTTCAGCAAAGGAGGATTTACCAGGATATAAAAAGTATTACAGAAATATCTGATCAGGAAATTCAATATTTATGGGAAAATTCAAAAAAAAGGGAAAAGGATCCCAATGAACCGATTGTAATGCTTCTGGATAAATTGGTAGTAGAATACTTATCAGACAGAAAAGTAAAAATCAATATAAAAAAAGCGTTTAAGATTTTAAATGAAGCAGGTAAAGAATATTCAACTCAATTTTTTTATTATTTGAAAAATCATTCTGACTACAAGCTTTTGTACGGAATAACTGTTCTGCCGGACGGTTCTGTATCAAGCATTGAAGAAACTGCTGTAAATGATGAGCCGATTAATAACCAGATACCGGATTATAACCTGCTTCACAGGGTGAAATTTGGATTGAAAGATGTTGATGTTGAATCGGTTTTTGTTTGGGAAGCAGAAATAACACGTGATTTTGACAACGTTAAATTACCTTTTTTAGTGGAAAAAGAATTGATCGAGAAAGTTAATATTGAGAAACAGATAATAAAAATCTTAGCACCGAAAAATTTGAAAATAAATTATACGATATATGACGGATTGATACCTTATAAAAAAGTTAAATTAAAAAAATACAGAGAAAAAAATAAAATAATATATCAAGTTGAACAAAACAATATTCCGGCATTTATAGAAGATGAAAATAATATTCCCAGTGCGTCAATAATTTTTCCTAAGATTTATGCATGTTTAAAAAGTTCCTGGTTGAATATAGGCAAAGAAATATATAAGAATTTTTTTTACAATAAGGATAATGCTAAATTTAATGAATTACTGAAAAGTATAATCGGTAATGAAACAGATAAGTATAAACAGATACAATTAATCTATGATTATATAAACAGAAAAATCAATTTAATAAATATTCCGCCTGATGAATTTTATTATCTCCCATTAATAGATGATAAAATAATAAATTTATCAACACTCAATATTCTTGATAAAACATATTTATTTATCAGGTTATTGAATATTTTAAATATAGAATCAAAATTTTATTATTACAGGGAAAATTATAAAAATAAAATTACCGATAAAATACAGTCATTGAAATTATTGGATAATGTCGCCTGTGAGGTCAATATTAATGATAAAAAATTAATTGTGAGTTTTGAAAATCAGAATTTTAATATCGGACAGCATTATTATTCAGTAAGCAACGCGCATGCGCTGATTATAGACAATAGATCCAAAAAATTAATTAATATTGAAAAAATAGCTTTTGATTATAATTTTACAGAGCGCAAATATAAGTGTCTGTTAAGAGAGGATAATACGCTGGAATTAAAAAGGACAACAGTTATATCCGGTACAGATCAGGCTTTTTGGAGAAATAAAAGGTTTTTATCCAAAGGTGAACTTGATAAATATATGGAAACAAGAATTTCAAATTTAGGCAGTAATGTAGAACTGAAAAATTACAGCTTCCCAAATAAATTGGAAAACTTTGATGAGTTAGTTATAATTGAAGAAGAAATTGAAATAAAAGACTTTGCTTTTGCTTCTGGTGATTTATATAAAATATTTAAAATACCTGAGTTTACTTTTTCAGCGGGTTCAGTCAGCAAAAAGCAGAGAAGCCTTCCATATGACCTTGATAGAACGGAAAAAAGCAGATATGTTTTTGAAATTACTTTGCCTGAAAATTATAGGGTGCTATATTTACCTGATAATCTAAATATGAAAACCGATGATTATTCAATTTCTGCGGATTTTGAATCAAACGTTAATAATATTAACATAATTATAGAATTAATTTATTTTAATGATATTATCAGCACAGAAAAATATAATGGTTTTAAGCAATGGATGGAAAACAATGCAAAATTATCAAAAGAATGGATCTTATTGGAGAGAATATCATGAAAAGAATCAAAATTTTATTATCTGTTTTATTTATAATATATAATTATTTATTTGCTTATGAAAAGATTGTTCTATGGGACAATGAAGAAGTTAAAGCTGATGATTTTGTTTTTGACGGACAGAAATTTATTTTTGATTCTGATAAAGTAGATATTGATAAAGTTAGTTTTATTAAATTTAATATTAAAGAAAGCTTTGAAGATTTCGATGATAATAAGCTTGAAGATATCTCTGCTGAAGAGTTGCTAAAAAGAGCGGAGCATTTAGGCAAAAAATATCCGGATAATTCCTTGTTAGTGCTGTATGATGATGGAGTCCAAAAATTGAATAAAGACGGGACTCAATATTCAAGATCAAGATATTCAATTAAAATTATGAATGAAAGTGAGCTGACAAATTCTATTTTGTCATTTTATCATGAAAAAGGAAGTCATGAAGTAAAGATAGTAATGGCAAGATCAATTTCTGAAGAGGGGAATATATCTTATTTAAAAAGATCTGATATAACCTACACGTCCCCAAAACAGGATCTGCAATTTTTCAGTGGTAAAAAGGATATTTATCTTATCAGGGCGGTTATTCCCGATGTAAAAGTCGGATCCATTATAGATTATGAATATGAAATTATTGAAGCCAGTCCTGAAGATGAAAATCAGTTTTATACAAACTGGTTTTTCGGAGGAGATAATCCTGTTTACGAATCTTCCGTTAAATTCATAGTGCCCGAAAATAAAAGTTTTTACTGGGTCAGCAGGAATTTTGCACCTTTTAATGATAAACCGATTATTAGTATTAAAGATGGATATAGGATATATTCTTTCAGGAGAGGTGAACATCCGCCGTTTATTGCAGAACCAGATTGTCCGCCTAAGGCTGAGCTTTTTCCTTTTGTGATCGGAAGCAGTTTTAAAGATCAAACTTATTTGTCAGGCTGGATTTCAAGATTTTTAAAGGAAAGAATAAACTCAAATGATAAAATGAAAGATACTGTGGGTTCACTTTTAAAGGAAAAGAATGCAAAGACTGAGGAGGAAAAAGTTGCAGTAATATACAGGTTTGTACAGGATTATATTCATTACAGATCGATTAAGACAAGCATTTCTTCAGGCTATACAGGACATCCTGCTACGGAAACTTTTGATAACAGGTATGGCGACTGTATTGATAAAGCAATTTTATTTTCATCTTTATTAAAAACAGCAGGAGTTGAAGCATATCCGGTAATAGTAATGACTAATAATAAACCAAGGGTACTATTTGATGAAATAGGTTTAATCAACGGCAATCATGCAATAACCGAGATACATCTAAAAGAAAAAGAAAAAAAGATCATTTATCTTGATTCTACAAGTACAACTTATCGATATCCGTCATTCAGATATGATGATCAGGGAATACCTGCATGGAATCCGATTTTGAATACAGTAAGAGAAATAAATCCCACTGATCCTGAAATAAATACATCTGTATTTGAAAAAAATATTGTTTTAAACAAAGACGGTTCAGGAGAGGTTGCAAGTTATAATGTGTATTCGGGAGATCAGGAAGCAGGCATCAGAAGTTATTTCATTGCGCTAAAGGAAAAAGAGATTGAATCTTTATTAAGATCCATTATCTCAAGGGATTATCCGGGCAGTCTTCTCAACAGTTATGAATACAAAGACCCCAATGATTATACAAAAAATCTGTTTTTAAAGATGTCATATCTTGCCGGTAATATGGCAAAAAAAACCGGAGATTTTTTAATCATGGAGCTTCCCATAAGTTATAATTTTGACAATGTAACATTAAAAAACAGAAATTATCCGCTTGTTTATTCCACAACTTCCGGCAAAAAAAATAAAATTAAAATAAAAATACCCGAAGGTTATCGAATTAAGGATGTGCCTGAGCCGATAAAAATTGACAATAAATATTTTTCTTATCAGGCAGGTTATAAGATATCGGATGATCAAATATATTTTGAAGATCATTATATAAGAAGCGGTATCAGGATAAAGGCAGAGGATTATTCTGAATTTAGAAAAGATATTTTAAAAATGGATTATTTTACAAAAACACCTATTATTATTAATAAAGAATAACCTGAAAAAATCTATGCAGTATTTATTTAGGATGAATGTCGAATAAGGGATTAACCTAAGAAATTTCATGAGATGCCGCCGCATT
>JAFGQB010000109.1 GCA_016935915.1 Spirochaetota bacterium | reverse complement strand
TTATCATGGGAGTTTGCTTCCATATTAAGAAATGGAGGTTTAATAATGGTAAGAATAAAAATTTGCATTTTATTTATAGTTTTATTGTTTGTAACTTCCTGTCCGAATATGATCTGGTCGGGCATAGAATATAATGATCAAATAGACGATGACGATAATGTGTTTTTTACAAGATACTATGATAACTATACGATATATTATTCGGGCAAATGGAAAATAGAATTTACAAGTCACGATGATGTGCCTTTATACCTTGAGCTTAAAAACAATTGTACTTTTGAAGAGTTGACAGATGAGCTTTTAAGCAGTTCAGGGGACACTGAGTCTATTATGCTTCAGCTTCCTTCGGTTACATTACTTACTGTTTATGTTAAAAAAGATGATGTTAATTGGATCAATAACGGTAAAAAAGCAGAGTATACAATAAAGGCGACACTTCTATAGTTAAATTTGTTTTAGTTATGCCAGAACTTAATAATATTGACAATTTTTGAATTTTAGAGTAATGATTCAATTATAATTTGTCTTTTTTATTTTTCTTATAAAAATAAGGCATTTATTATTAATTAATAAAGGGATGAAGATGAATTTTGATAAAAACAAAGTTAAAAATATCAATATAGCTTACATCGGAGGTGGTTCAAGAGAGTGGGCATGGAAGCTCATGCTTGATCTTGCTATGGAGGAGTCATTATCCGGGAATGTAAGGTTATATGATCTGCAGTATAAATATGCTTTAGAAAACATGAAAATCGGCAATCAATTAAGTGCAAGAGAGGATATAAAAGGCAAATGGAAATATGAAGTAGTGAATACTCTTGAGGAAGCTTTGAGCGGGGCGGATTTTATTGTACTGTCGATCCTGCCCGGAACTTTTAAGGAAATGACATCAGATGTTCATTATCCTGAAAAGTACGGGATTTATCAAACTGTCGGTGATACTGTAGGTCCCGGCGGTATAATAAGGGCGATGAGGACAATACCTATATATCTTGAATTTGCAAATGCAATAAAAAATATCTGCCCTGAAGCATGGGTAATTAATTACACAAATCCTATGACTATATGTACCGATACATTATATGAAGTTTTTCCCGAGATCAAGGCTTTCGGCTGTTGCCATGAGGTTTTTGAAACACAGAAGGTTTTTGCCTCATATTTACTGGAAGGATGGGGCATTGAAAATGTTGAAAGGAGTGAAATAAATTCAAATGTTATAGGCATAAACCACTGCACATGGTTTGACAAAGTAAGCTATAAAGGAATGGATTTAAAACCTCTATATAAAGAACTTTCTGAAAAGTTCAATAAGATCGGCTATGATAATCACAGGGACAAGAAATTCCCTGTGCACCCGATGGGTTATAAGCTGCTTATTGCATTTGACCTTTATAAAAAATTCGGGATAATACCTGCCGCAGGTGACAGACATCTGGCTGAATTTTTCCCTGACTGGTATTTGTTTGAAAAAGACAAGATCACGTCCTGGGGCATAAGCATAACCCATGTATCATACAGGATAAAAAGGAGTGAAGATTTTAACATATTCAGAGAGAAAATCATAAATAATGAACAAAAATTGGAAATCAAGAAATCAGGTGAAGAAGGCGTTAAAATGATCAAAGCTTTGCTGGGACTTAATGATCTGGTTACAAATGTCAATCTGCCTAACAAAGGCCAGGTAAAAGGCATGCCTATAAATGCAGTAGTTGAAACCAATGCCCTGTTCTCCAAAAACGGGATTATGCCTGTTTTTTCAGGAGAACTGCCTTTAGGATTAAACAATAAAATTTTAACTCATGTAAACAATCAAAATGCAATTATAAAAGCAACAGTCAATAAAGATATTGATCTTGCATTTCAGGTTTTTACAAATGATCCCATGATACATCTAAATTATAATGAATCCAAAAAATTGTTCAATGAGATGATCGATAATACAAAAGAATACCTTTCATACTGGGGTGTTAAGTAAATTTCAATTGCTTTTTATTCACATCATAATTTTTATCACCGCATTTTTTTTAACGCATTGGATGACCGGAAACAACCGGTTTTCCGGAAAGATTTTAAACCTTTATTTTAATCTTATATATCATTTAATAACTGCAGGGACATGATTAATCGTGTCCCTACTAAAAATGATTATTTATTATAATTAATTAAATACATTTGTGCCTGTTTAATTATTTTTTAATCAGACCATGCTAAAGAAAGATTTTTAAATTGTCGAAATTTTAATATTGAAGTCAATATTTGAAAGTTTTTTTAATATTTTGATATTTAAAAAGGAGTTTATTGATTATGAAATCTCTTACCGAAAAATTATGGTTTGAAACGCCCAGAAGGGTTGATTTTATAAATATTACCAATACTGTTGAGGAACTTGTAAAAAAATCGCAAGTAATTGAGGGACTTTGTCTTGTTAATGCAATGCATATAACCTCAAGTGTTTTTATAAATGACAATGAACCGGGTTTATTGAGTGATTTTGAAAAATGGCTGGAGAAATATGCTCCGCATGAACCGGTTAAGCAATACAGTCATAATGTTGGAGAAGATAATGCCGACGCTCATTTAAAAAGAACAATAATGGGCAGGGAAGTGGTTGTTGCCATTACAAACGGCAAACTTGATTTTGGTCC
>JAFGQB010000108.1 GCA_016935915.1 Spirochaetota bacterium | reverse complement strand
TATATCAATGTTCGCATTATGCACTGCTTCAAATCCGCCTTGATATACTTTTTTAATGTTCTTTAAAAGCACTCGAGCCATTTTTTTCTCCTAATTATCTACGATCATAGGGGTTGTCTCAAAAGTCAAAAATTAACCACTTAAGTACACTTAAGATCACAGAGTTTTTATAAGGCAATTCTAAAAACCTGTTGAACAGGTTTTTAGAAACAATAAAACATATTCATATCCTTATATGGTACTTTAAAGCGCCATATATTAATTAAAATATTTCAACGCTGTTATTCTCTATTTTTTATTAATTCTTAATGCCCTCTGTGGTTTAATAAAAACCTATGGGACGCCCCCCATTACATCATTAAAGTAATAATAACTAATTTTATTAAAAAAGTTAGTTTATTCACATATTTTATAAATTGTTTTGTTAATTTAGTATATTTAAAATATTTTGTCAATTAATATTAAATTAAATTTATTTCATTATTTTTCCATAATATATATTTAAATATAATTAAAATAAAATCATAAAGGGCATATAATGTTAAAGTACAATCAATTGATATCTATTAAAAAAGACAATAAAATTTATTCAGGAATTCTTTTAGATAAAAGTTTAAAAAAACTGGCTCTTTCAAAATTAACTGAAAATAAAGAAATAAAATGCTGGGTCATCGGAGAAAACGACCTTGAAGAAAAAAGTTTTTATGGTATTACATTTATTAAAGATGATCAATTTTTATATGGACCTGATTTTAAAGGAAAGTCCTTATTAGAAATATTAAATAAACCCGGCAATAAACCTGAAAAGCTTTTAATAAAATTGGTTGAAAGCTTAATTTTATTAAGAAATAAACTTGGAATATCAACTGAAATTCAATCAAATTCAGTTTATTTTCTTGAAAACGGCAAAATTTTGATCATTTCAGATGATATATTTAAAAAAATCAAAGATATAAGTTCACAAGAATATAATTTAAATACCTATTCAATATTAAATCATCCTTATTTAATCGACTGCGAAGAGCATGTTTCATTTACAATCGGGATAATACTCTATAAAATTTTAACAGATACATTTATTTACAATGGTAAATCCGAAGATGAAATAAACAGTAAAATCAGAAACCTTGAAATAATTGAACCGAATCTATATCAGCCAAAATTAAAAAAAGAAATATCTGATTATCTGTATAATTTCTTCAACAGAAAAAATTATACAAGCGTAAAACTTGAAAATTGGCTTAAGTTATTAAAAAACTGGGGAAAACAGGGATATTTTGTTGAAGTACCAGTTAATGAAATAGACACTAAAAAAAATACCCTGATTTTAAAACAATCAGCCTCTTTAAAAAAATATAACAGCAAAGTATTTTGGGAAAAAAACGGCAAAACAATTTTTATCACTTTGACTGCTTCTTTACTGTCATTAATATTAATATTATATTTCCTTTTAAATTATTTTAAGCCCAGATCAACAAAAGGATATAAACCTATTGAGGTTGTTGAAGCTTATTATAATTCATTTAATACCCTTCAACATAATGTCATGGAAGATTGCATAATCAATAAAGCTGATAAAGGCGCAATCAGAGAGGTTTTGACGCTTTTTGTTGCAAACAGGCAAACCATGGCTTATAAAAATATATCATATATAATACCTGCATATACATGGGATAAACAGGGCAGGCCACCGCTGAACGCACCCTACTTTCTTTACGGGATAATTAATCTAAAAATAGAAAGCATAAACGGAGAAAACAATCCTGTGTTTATCGCAGATTATGAAAAATGGCATACCCAGATCATTGACAATCAGGATCCTATGAAACCATCAACCAGGTTAATCAAAGGGACAAAAATTAAAGAGAAATTGTTTTTGAAAAATAAAAATAATTACTGGTTAATTTATAAAATTGATCTTATTGACCAGAAAGAATTACAATAATCATTGATCTAAAAATTTTATGAATTCACCGTAAACCCATGCATAAATAATTGATACAGGAAAATTATTTATTTCAATATAATACCAATAATTGTTCCAACCTTCCACAACATCTTTATCAATTGATCTTGCTAAAACCCTAATCTCAAATCCTTTTTTCAATGAATATACTTTTTTCCCGTTAACAGTCTCAAATTGAATTCTCGGCGAAGTAATGGAAGGTCTAGATCTTAAATTAAGCACATCCAGAGTAACAGCTTTTTTATAACCGCTAGATAGGGCTTCATCTTCATATAATTTAATTTTAAATCCTTCCTTTGCAACAGTTTGCATATCTTTGATTTTATTCCATTTAACCATTTTTAAACCTGTATTTAATATTTCATCCATTGCTTTAAACAAATCATTCTGGAATACCAAATAATAAGGATATTTTAAATCTTTTGGATCATATTTGATAACACCTTTAGCAAGCCATATTTTATTTTTATAATACAAATTCAGAAAACCGCCCTTTATCTCATATTTCCCGAAAATCCTAACCCCCCTATCCTGCCCTTTGCTCATATAAGCTGAAAAAGTTTTATTATTATTAAATTGCAGGTGCACCCCGCCCCAAGCCCTTATCTCGGACTCATTTAGTATTTCAGTTGTTGACCAAAATCTATTAACCAATCTTTCTTTTGTGACCTTCAATCCGTTTGAATATAATAAAGTATTGAAACTGAAAATAAAAAATATAAAAACAGTTTTTTTCCACATACTGCTGTCCTTTTAAATTTTTAAAATTTATTTAATATTATTATTAATATTTTCTTTTATAAAATCATTAATTCCCTTTAAAATTTCTTCTAAAGCTGCCTTTTTTTTCAAATCATATTTATCCCATTCTTTAATTATATTGTTGATCTGATTCACACTGTCCAACCAAACCGCTTTTTCATCTTCAAATTTGATTTTGAAAGCTTTTTTCTTAAAACTTATTTCAACTTCTTTTTCCTTAAAGATTATTTCTGCAGTATCCCCCCATTCAGGTATATATGTTTTTAAATTAAATTTCTTAGTAATATTTTCAGAAAATTCTCTACAAACTTCCGGCTCACCATGTATCAGAAAAGTCTGAGGTTTTCTTTTTTCATAAAATTTCAACCATGAGATCAATTGTTCCCTGTCCGCATGTGCAGAAAGTCCGCCTACTGTATGAATTTTTGCTTTAACTTCTATGGTTTCTCCATGGATTTTCACTTTTTTTGCACCATCTACAAGCAGTCTTCCCAGAGTCCCTGCTGCCTGATACCCCACAAAAACCACATGTGTATTGGATTTCCAAAGATGATGTTTCAAATGATGAGTGATCCTGCCGCTGTCGCACATTCCTGATGCACTGATAATTGCTAGAGGACCCTTAGATTTATTTAGTTTTATTGAATCATCAACAGACTCAATCAGATGAACATGTTCAAATGACAATGGATTATCCCCTTTTTGTAAATATTCCAGCGACTTTGAATCATATAATTCTTTATGTTTCTCATAAATCCTGGTGACTTTTGCAGCCATGGGGCTGTCAATATATATGTCAACCGGTTCAATATTATGTTTTTGATAAAGTTCAAAAAATCTATATATCATCTCCTGTGTTCTGCCAACTGCAAAAGCAGGAATTAATAAAACACCCTTTTCTTTTCTTACCTCATCCAAAATCGAAACCAATTCTTTATTTGTATCTGCTTCGATTTTATGAATCCTGTTCCCGTAAGTTGATTCCAAAAGAATTATATCGGCATCAGTTGATACTTCGGGATCTTTAATAATAGCCTGGTTTGGTCTGCCTATATCACCGCTGAAAATTATTTTTTTGTAAATGTTGTTTTCTCTGACAGTTAATATAAGAAAACCTGAACCCATTATATGCCCGGCATCCATAAAAACAGCATTGATATTTAAAACAGGATTGAAATTTTTATGATAATCCAGACAATTAAAAAGCTTTAGAGTATTATCAACATCTTTTTCATCATAAAGCGGTTCAATCGGTTTTAATCCCTGCCTTTTTCTCTTTCTGTTTTTCCATTCCGCATCTCCTGCTTGTATCTTTTGCGAGTCATATAATAAAATTTCAGCAAGATCACATGTTGCTTTTGTTAAAAATATTTTATTTTTAAATCCATATTTTACAAGTTTCGGTAAAAGTCCTGTATGGTCAATGTGAGCATGAGTGATGATGACTGCATCTATTTCCCCGGGATTAAAAGGAAAATCCATTTCATTTCGGTTTCTTAACTCTTTTTTACCCTGAAACATACCGCAGTCAATCAATATATTTTTCCCTTCTGTTTCCAATAAAAAACAGCTGCCTGTGACTGATCCTGCTGCTCCGTAAAATGAAAGCTTCATTTATTCTCCTTGCATAATATAACTATTATTTTAAATATTTTCAATTATTGTTACAGTTTTTATCAATATAACTGATTCTTAATAAAAATTTTATATTATTTTTTAAAAATTTAAAAAAATTGAAAAATAAAATATATTAATTTAAAATAAATTTATCAAGTAATTTTTTTATAAAAAGGCGGCAAGTATGAAATTACTATCAAAGTCTTACTCACACAATGAAAAAATGAATATAAAACATTCCACTAAAGCTGCAGGAGGATCAAATATTTCACCTGAACTTCACTGGGAAAATCCTCCTACGGGTACAAAGTCATTTGTTTTAGCAATGGTTGATCATCATCCTGTTGCATCAAACTGGGTACACTGGATCATAATCAATATACCGGCAAATGTTAATAATCTGCCTGAAAATATTTCCAACAGTAAAAATCTTCCAAAAGGCTCTATAGAATTGATTAACACTTTTGGATCAATAGGTTACGGAGGACCTCAGCCTCCGAGGGGTACAGGGGCTCATCATTATGACACTACCCTTTATGCATTAAACGTAGAGAATGTCAGCCTATCGGGTAGAGTACCCGAAAATGTATTATTGAAACAAATCAATAATTATATTCTGGAAAAATCCCTGTTGACAGGACTTTATGAAAGGTAATTTTTCTATTTCTTGAAAATTTTGAATACCGCTAATTCTGCTCT
>JAFGQB010000107.1 GCA_016935915.1 Spirochaetota bacterium | reverse complement strand
ATGAAAATGTTCAAAGCCGGTGAGAATTCAAGCGGTGTTGCTTATTATGATATAGAAAAGCTTAAAGAATTATTTAAAATTGAAAAAGATAAAAATAGTATTATCATTGTACAATATCATACAGGGATTGAATACACTGAAAAGCCTTCCGGTATTGTTCAAAAACATGCAAAAGAATTGATTGATATTGGAGCTGATTCTGTAATATGTCATCATCCTCATGTAATTCAGGGGACAGAGCTTTATAAAGATAGAATTATTGCATATTCACTTGGGGATTTTCTTTTTGATATTCAAAAACCAAATGCCGACGAAGGGATAATAATATATCTATATGTTTTCAATAATAGGATATCCACATGGTCTTTTTACCCGACAGTAAGTCATTTTGGTTCTGTTGTTTTAAATGAGGAGAGGATAAATGAAGTTGAAAAAAGATTTATAAAGTTGACTTCAAAATTACTTGAAAGAAATTAAAGTAATTTTTTAAATATTTATAAAATTACAAATTAAAGAATTCTTTTTATTGATTTGTAAATAATAAATTTATCCTGTGATTCGTTAGCGAATGTGTGATATTTTTGAAGGAAATTAAGGGAAACAAAATTTTCTTTATAGTTTATTTCTTCAGGAAATTCACAAAGTACTCTTCCTTTTGAAAAAGCTATGTGCCTGTTGTCCAGACATCCGAAATACTTATCTTTATTAAGAAAACCGTTAACTTGTATGTCCCCATAATTTGCATCAACTGGAATCCAGCCGTACTTAGGGAGAAAAAATTCAGCCCAAACATGAACAGAGATTGTTTCATCTATAAAAATAACATGACCTGCCACTGCCCTGGCAGGAACGCCGGCAGCTCGGCATAATGCGCAAAATAAAAATGAATAAACCGAGCAGTCACCTATTCCAGTTTCTAAACAGTCCATTGCCCTCCAGATAGTATTTATTGGAGGGAACTGATATGAAATATTGTCAACAACCCAGTTGTAAATCAGTTTTGCCTTATAATAGGGATTTGTTTCATCTTTAACAATAGCTTTTGATAAATTAATTATTCTCGGGTCAGATGATTCTATACCTCCCTGCGGGGATGTGTAGTATTTATAAAAGTCAGATTTAAAATTATAATCATTGGTGACGAAGTCAGGATTGATGGTTGTATCCAATTGATAACTTTTATACTTGAACTTTTTTGATATTGTAACGATTTTATTAGACTCAAATTTATTGATTTTAAAAAGATCCAAACCGTTCATTTGAGTCTGGAAGTGGTTTTTTGATTTGTTTAGAATGATAATATTTCTTTGAGTATCGCTTGATACAGCTGTGGGCAGCCATAGGTATAAAGGATTTTTTATATCACAATTAGAAAAAATTTTTAAAGAGTAATCAACAGTAACATCCATAGGGTTACTGTATATAAAACAGTTTTCATTATATAAATAAACCGAAGGTCCGACAATTTTTTCATTATCGATTTTTAATTCAATATTGCCGCTTTTTGCACCGGTGGGTACTTTTACTTTGATGATATTATCAGACCAGTAAATATAATCAAAGTCATAATCCTGACAGTCTGCTCCGCCGAAAGAAATTTCACTTTTGTCTTTATAGTGTTTAAAGTTTTTACCGTAAATTGTAACGGTTTCACCAACATAAGTTTTTTTAGGATGAACACCAAAAATTTCAGGTTTGATGATATAATATTTTTCATAATATGATGAAGTAAAAAGAAATGTTAATATTAAAACAAAAATTTTTAATATATATTTCATATAAGGAACATTTTTAATTATATTTTTTTTAAAATAATAGTTTTATATAAAATAGTCAACTAGAAAATTATTAAAATTGATAAATTTGAGAAAAAAACTATTTTTTCTTTTTTGTTGATATTTTAAACGGTAAATATAATGGACAAAAACCAATCAAGCTTGTTAATAAAAAAACAAAAGCTATAACAAAAAGAATAATTGCTGTAGTGCCGCTTATGATTTTCAAATAATAAAGAAAAGGAACAGCTAAAGCAAGTATAATTCTTATTATTCTGTCGATGATGCCCATATTTGTTTTCATTTAAACCCTCCTAAATGATGTTTTTATAAATTATAAAATAAAATAAAAATATTTGCAATTTTAATAATATAAAAAAAAATTTTTTTAATAATTATAAAGATAATAAATTTATAAGAATTACTATAAAATTTAAAAAAATATACTAGAGAAATTTTGAAGAATTTTTATCAAGTAAATAAATGATTTTACCAGATGCCGAATGTATGTTGTTTGCCGGATAAATTTTGTTTTCTTTTATGATTTCTTTAATAATGAGCGCTTTATCATCTCCTGTAACCAGAAAAAAAACATTTTTTGTATTATCTAAAAGCTTAAATGTCATGGATATTCGGGGATGTTTTATTCCTTTTTTTTCTGTATTAACAATCAGTTTATGCTTGATATATAATGACTTTGTGTCTGGAAATAGTGATGCCGTATGACCGTCTCTACCTATGCCTAATAAAATAAAATCAAATGAACATTTTTCTGATTTTTTAGTTTTAAAAAAATATTTGATAAAATTTTCATAATCTTTTGCTGCTTTAATAATATTCTGATCTGTGTTTATAGGGTAAAAGTTTATTGAATCATTATTAATTAAATTTTTAATCATTCCTGAATTGCTGTCCGGATGATCGATGTTTACAAATCTTTCGTCAACTAAAAATATAAATATTTTATCCCATTGTTTGATTTTTTCTGAATTAAACAAAATATTATAAAATGCTTTTGGGCTATTGCCGCCGGATAGTGCCGCAGAGAAAAACCCTTTTGCCGCAATATATTTTTCTGATAATTTTATCCATTGACTTAATAAATAATCATTTATTTCATCAGAATTGTTAAAGACAATTATTTTTTTTTTCATAATTTATTTTGAATTATATATTTTTATTTGTTTTTTTGAAATATTTTTATTAAAATTATTTTAACAAATCAATTTTATGGAAAATACAAAAAAGAACAAAAATGCAAATATCAGAAAAAAATTATCAAATCAAAATAATGATTATGATACATTTGAACATACTATAAATACAATTATTAAAAAAGTTAAAATAGGTATTGCTCTTATTCAGGCTGAGCATGAAAATAAAAAAATTGTTGATTTTTATTTTATTAAAATAAATGACACTTTCAAAAAAATAACAGGTTTCAATAATAGTATTTTAAAAAAGAGTTTCTTTGATAAATTTCCTGATTTTAAAAAAAAATTTATTGATACTTTAAAAATTGTATTAAAGAATAAAAAAAGCCATAAGGCTGAAATGTTTGTCAGGTCTATTGATAAATATTTTGAATTTATATTCAGTTATTATAAACATGATATAATAATCATTCAATTATTTGATATGTCAGAAAAAGTTAATTATAAATCCATAATTAATAAAACCGAATATAAATACAAGAGACTCTTTTCATCCATAAAACATTCTGTTTTTATTTATAATGTAAATTCTAACGGAGATATCGGGAAGTTTATAGAAGTAAATGATCAGGCATGTAAAATGCTCGGGTATTCAAGAAAAGAATTGTTAAATATGTCACTAAATGACATTGATGATAAAACATTAAAAGCCAGTATCAGGGAAACATCAAAGAAAATTGAGGAAGGAAAAAGCGTTGTTTTTGAGCAAATTTACACGGCAAAAGACGGCAGGCAAATACCGGTAGAAATTAATTCAACTCCCATTATCATAGACGGTAAAACAGCTTCTATTTCTATGGTTAGAGATTTGAGAGACAGTAAATTTTTTGAAAACAAATTGATGGAAATTGAATATTTTTCAAAAACATTGATTGAAAATCTTCCCGACATAATAATTAGATTCGATAATGAATTCAGGCATAGATATGCAAGTCCTAATATTGAAAAATATTTCAAGATGAAAAGTAGTTATTTTATTGAAAAAACCTTTAAAGAATTGCACTTTGATAATAATTTTTGTTCTTTTTGGGAAAACAGTTTATCAAATGTTTTTTATAATGCTGTACAGACAGTAAAATATTTAAACTTTAATTCGAAAATCGGAGAGGTGATTTTTGAAATCAGGTTTATACCTGAATTTGATGAAAATAAAAGAGTTAAATATGTTCTCTGTATATTAAGAGATGTTACGGAAAAGAGAAGAGTTGAAAATGATATTTTATTTAAAAATTTTGCAATAGAATCAACATCAGCCGGAATCTGTATTTCAGATATTAATGGCTATATCACATATATTAATAAATCTTTTGTTGACCTGTTCAAATATAAAAACAAAGAAGAAATTCTGGGAAAGCATATTACCGAATTAACTACAGATCCTAATATGATTAATAAAATAATCAAATATGTACTTGAGTTCGGTTTTAGAACTGTTGAAGGAAAACTTAAAACAAAAATGAATTCTTTGATAGATGTTAATATTTCTGTTAATCAGATAAAAAATAAAGACAATGACCTTTTGGGGTTTATTGCGTCTTTTATAGATATATCAATGAGTAAAAAAACAGAACAGGAGTTAATTAAAGCAAAAGAAAAGGCAGAGGAAAGTGAAAGATTAAAAAGTGCATTTTTATCTAATATGTCGCATGAAATCAGGACACCCATGAATGGGATTATTGGTTTTTCAGACCTGCTTAAGGATGACAGTATCACTCCTGAAGAAAAAAAATATTTTATAGATATAATAATTAAATCAGGACATCATCTATTAAGTATTGTAGATGATATCCTTGATATTTCCAGACTTGAATCAGGACAGATGAATATTAAAAAAGAAAAAGTATTTATTAATAATCTATTATATGAAATTTTTATTGATTTTCAGGAAAAGTCCAGGGATAAAGGTGTTGATTTAATTATTGAAAAGGGATTAAATGATGATGAAGCAATTGTTTATACTGATGAAACAAGAATAAAGCAGGTATTAAACAATTTAATAAACAATTCTGTGAAATTTACGGATCAAGGATATATTAAATTCGGATATACATTAAAAGATAACCATTTAGAGTTTTATGTTAAGGATACTGGCGCTGGAATTAAAAAAGAATATTTTGATCAAATTTTTAAACCTTTTCATCTCTCTGAAGAGTATACCACTAAAAAGATCAGTGGAACCGGACTTGGATTATCAATTTGTAAAGGCATAATAGAACTTCTTGACGGAAAGATTTGGTTTGTATCAAATTATAAAAAAGGCACAATTTTTTATTTTACATTACCCTATAAACCAACAGGAAGAATTATTGCTAAAGACAGTAATAAGAAAACTATTTTAATCGCTGAAGATGAGGGGGTTAATTATTTATTTTTAGAAAAATTTTTAACAAGATATGATTATAAAATTTTACATGCACATAACGGTAAAGAAGCAGTAAATTTAGTAAATATTTATAAGACTGAAATAAAATTGATACTTATGGATATAAAAATGCCTGTAATGAATGGCTATGAAGCAGTTAAAATAATTAAAAATGATCATTTGGAAATTCCTATAATAGCAATTACGGCATATGCTATGGAAGAAGACAGAAAGAAAGCTCTTGGTCTGGGATTTGATGATTATCTGTCAAAACCTATAAATACTCAAATTTTATTAAATTTAATCAAAATACATATTATATAGGACGAATGTTGAATAAAGGTTTTATATATGAAATTTTATAAAATACATATTAATTGCCTAAAATTATATAGTCATTGCTTCAGGTTTTCAGTCTTCGCAATTATATATGTTAATTAATTTGGTTTTACTTTTAGACTCACAAAGGTAAGGGAAAAGTAATTTTACAACTCACGTATTATAATATAGTTATAGAAATAATTAAATTTTATTCTTATTGTAATAATATTTTAAAATATAATCATTTAAATTATTTGCCTTTTCTTCTTATATTATCAGTCTCTTTGTCATTTCGACGAACAAAGAGAGGAGAAATCTTCAAATTATAATAGTTTTATCAGATTTTTAACATTTTATCAGTGAAAATTATATATTTTGTCAATATATCAAAAGATTTCTCGCTTCGCTCGAAATGACAGATAAAAAAACTGGGGATATATCAGGCGAAGGCAGGAATGACAGAAGAGTGGATGAATTAGTGCGCGCTGGATAGTTTTTTTACAGGTTTAGAGCCTGCTTTCATAAGTATGACAAAAAAAAACAGGAAAGATTAACTTTATTAGATGTTGAATTGAAAAACGGCTTCATATTATACAAAAATTGTTACCGATACACCTGACATATACAGAAATGACGAGAAAATGAAGTGTTTTATAGATTTTATACTAATTAATTGTAATTCGAAATTCGACCTATATAATTATTATATTATACTGTTTATATGTGTCCCGGTATTGATGTTTTTTATATTGTTTTTGTTTCCATATTTCAGGTTTAAAAGTTTATTTGTAATTTCATATGAGTTCATTAAGTTAATTAATAATTCGTTTATTTTTTCAAATTTAATCTTCTGCTTTAATTGTTCGATCCTGCTATTAATTTTATTTATTTGCTCGGTCAAATAAAATTTTTCGCTTAATTTGTTGTTATTAATTTTTTTGTTATTAATCTCGCCTTCTATAATTAATTTTTCATTTTCAAGATTTTTTATGTTTGTATTAATTTTTAATATTTCTTCATTGATAAGTAAATCGTTATTTGATTCATGAGATAATACAAAATTTTTTGTTTTTTTATAATTGTCAATATTGATTTCATTTTGGTCATTACTGCTTATTGACTCAGAAGTGATTTTATCTTTTTCTTTTTTTATAGGATATATTATCAAAGCTTCCGATTTACCGGAAGTTGCTGCCAAAAAAGAACCCTGATATGATAAATTCAATCCGATTTTTGAATAAACAACGATGCCGCCATTCTGCATAGCTTCTCTTTTAAATCTTCTTATATTAGTCGCTTCATGGGTCGCAACCTTTGCAATTGAACGTGATGCAGGAGTTGGAGAAGGAAGGCCTGGTTCACCAGGATCCAATCTATATTTTAAAATAGGATTGTTTATTATACTTTTAATTTTCATAATATTTTATTATATTTATATAAAAATTATATAACAAAAATAACTAAATATCAAATTTTATAAATATAGTGATAAATATTTAAAAAATTATTGAATTTAAACTATAAATTCTTTTTTGTATTAATTATTTGTAAAATTAATAATATAAATTATAAAAATATTAAAAAAAAATTTTAAAATCTAACAATTTTACTTGACAATTATAAGATTAAATTATAACTTTATATAGTTAATGATGGTTTTTTTGGGATGGTATTATGGAAAAAAGTTTAAAAATTTCAATTGATAGTATTACAAAATCAAAAACTATAGTAACAATAAAAGGCTTTTTGAATTCTGATTCAAAAGGAGATTTTGCTCAAACTATAGTTAAAATAAAAAACAAGTCAAAAAACTATATATTTATCGTAAAAGATCTGGAATATGTTTCAAGCTCTGGTGTAGGCTCTTTTATGGAACTTTATGAAATAGTAAGTGAAAGAGGCGGGAGAATTTGTTTTGTTGGCATGTCTGAACCTGTAAGAAGAGTATTTGATTATATGGGTTTTCTTTCCTTTTTTGGCGATAAAGACTCTTTGGATGAAGCTTTAAAATTTATTAAATAGATCATTGTTTTTTCAATACACTGCTCAATGTTTCACCCACATTATTAATGGTAAATGGTTTTTTTATGGCACCTTTAAATCCATAATCTTTATAATTAGCAAGAATAGTGTCATTTGAATAGCCGCTGGTTACAATTGCTTTAACATTCGGATCAATTTTCAATAAATATTCTAAAGTTTCCTTGCCTCCGACACTACCCGGAATAGTTAAATCAAGAATAACACAGTCATATGGAGAGGTGTTTTTTAATGCATTTTTATATTTATATACAGTAGTAAAACCATTTGATGCAACATCTACCTCATATCCTAATTTTGCTAAAATTTTTTGTGCAATCCGTAATATTGATTCTTCGTCATCCATATACAGGATTTTTCCTTTACCAACGGACAGGGCATTTTCTAATTTATTATTGGTAAGCTTTTTATTGTTTTTTGTTGAAGCGGGAAGATATATGATGAATTTTGTACCTTCGCTTTCTTTTGATTCAACTTCAATTGCTCCTGAATGCTTTTTTATGATTGAATAAACTGTTGCCAAACCCAATCCTTTACCGCTGGATTTTGTTGTAAAAAAAGGATCAAATATTTTTGAAATTATCTGTTGTGATATACCAGGACCATTGTCTTCAAAGATTATTCTGATATAATTCCCCGGCTTTAAGTTATATTTGTTGTTAGGACTAATTGTATAATTTTCAGAAATAACTTTTAATATTCCTCCTTCAGACATTGCTTGTCTTGAATTTATAGCTAAATTAGAAAAAACCTGATTTAACTGACCTTCATCAAAATCAATCAGTGAAAGATTTTGATCAATAAAAAATTGATAAATAACATTTGATCCTCTTAATGCAAAACTAACACTTTCCTGAATTATATTATTGATGCTGCCGATCTTTTTGACCGGTTCTCCCCCCTTTGCAAAAGTTAAAAGCTGGTCAGTTAAATTTTTAGAATTATAGACCCCTTTTTCTGCCGATTGTAAAAGTTCTAACAGTTCCTTGTTATTTTCACAATAATATTTGGCAAGATTTATGTTCCCAAGGATTAATGTCAATAAATTGTTAAAATCATGAGCTATGCCTCCGGCTAAAACCCCGAGAGATTCCAGTTTTTGAATTTTTCTTATTTCTTCATCTATTTTAATTTTTTCAGTAATATCTCTGAATACTATTACTATACCAACTATATTATCTTCTTTATCATTAATCGGAGAAATATTAAAAGAAATGGTTTTTTCTATACCTGTTTTGGAAATTATGATTGTATTGCTGTTTATATCATTTTGTATTTTTTGATTTAATATATCATTTAATAAATCTTTATAAGATAATTTTGTTTCTTCATTAATTACATTAAAGACCTCTGAAAGTTTTCTACCAAAAGCCTCATCATTATGCCATCCTGTAAGGTTTTCTGCAGAATAATTTAATAAAACAACATTTTCATTGATATCCGTAGTTATTACAGCATCACCAATACTTCTTAAAGTTACAGATAGTCTTTCTTTTTCATCCTGTAATGCTTTTTCTATTTTTTTATAATCAGATATATCGCTGATAAATCCGCCAATAGCAAGTAATTCATTTTCATTGGAAAAAATGGGCTTCCCTTTATCGATTACCCATTTTTCATTACCGTCTGATATTATGATTCTATAAACCAATAAAAATGGACGATTATTATTGATTGCATCTGATATTTGTTTTTGTACATAATTTTTATCATCAGGATGTATAAGCTTGTCATAAACGATTTCTTTATTGTCTACAAGATCATTAGGATAAAAACCTAATAGTTCATAACAACCTTCACTTACAAATTTTAAGTTTCTGTCTGTATCCAGCTCTGCCAAATAAACGATTCCGGGCAGGTTGCTTATTAATGTGGAAATAAGACGCTGTCTTTCTCGTAATTTTTTTTCTTCATTTTTATAATGAGCAAGATCATTGATAATTGCTATAAATTTATTTTGATTTTTATTAAAAGCTTTAAATCTTACGCTTATTAGTAATTCTTCATTATTTCTTTTAATGGCTTTCCAGTTATATACTTTATTATAATCAGGGAGATATTTATTTTCTCTTACTATTTCTTTAATATCACTTTCATTAATTATTTTGTTCATATTAATTTTTTTAACTTTTTTATAATCGAACATTTTTAAAAATATTTTATTATAATATAATAATTTGCCATTATTTGAAAATATAAGGACACAGTCATTTAAAGAAGAACAGATATTATGATATCTGATATGATTAAAAATAAAAAACAATAAAATTAAAAATAAAATTATATCTAAAAAAATAAAAAGGACAATCATTAACCTTTTACCCTGATTTATAAATAAAAAATTATATATAATAATTATACAAATGTCAAGATGATGAAAAAAAATTAAAAAATTTAATTTTTTAATTTGTCATCTAAAAGTTAAAACTGGAATTTTATATAGTCGTAATAATTTAAGGAGGAATATATACCAAAGCATTTTTATAAATAATTTGATGATGAGATTACTAAATCTATACTATATTAATAATTGATAAGATGCTGAGGGAGGATTCTGAAAAAACCTTTACTAATACTACGGTAATTCAGCCATTGAATATGCATTTATACAGTTAAACCAAACAAACTGAATACAGAACGTTTCCGGTCATCTGAAAGTGCGCCATAAAAAATGTAAGCTCTGTCCCCATCGGTTATTCGCTTTCTTGAGACACACCTGCATCTTCAAATGAAGCCATTTCAGTCATAATCTTACATGCTGCTTCAATTATATTTATTGCAAGACTTGCACCGGTGCCCTCTCCGAGCCGCATTTTAAAGTCAAGTATTGGTTCAATACCAATTAGGTTTAATGCAGCAGTTTGTCCGATCTCAACAGACTTGTGTCCTGCAAAAATAAAGTCAGTGACATTTTTGTTCAACAGATATGCTATTAATGCCCCTGCGGTTGAAATGATTCCGTCAATTACAACTGCTGTTTTATTATATGATGCGGCAAGTATTGCACCTGCGATCCCGCCGATTTCAAAACCTCCTACTTTTTTCAATATATCAATGCTGTTTAT
>JAFGQB010000106.1 GCA_016935915.1 Spirochaetota bacterium | reverse complement strand
TTAAATGAAAACTTAATTATGCCTGATACAAAAAAACCAATAAAAAGTATAATCGAAAAAATGTCAAATAATAAAATGATTCAGGAAACTGATTTCACATCGACATTAAGAAAAATTATTCAGTAATAAATTTTTATAGAGGGACAGAGCTTTATTTTAAATACTTTTTATTAAGCTCTGTCCCCAAAAGGATGCTTTTTTTTAAAAAAAGGAGGTATTTATGTCAAAAGTAAAACTAAAATCTCTTGATAAATACGAATATGAATATAAAAGAATATTATTGGTTAAGGATATTAATTACGGAGGGCATTTAGGAAATGATGCTTTGGTGACCATTCTTCACGAAGCAAGAATAGATTTATTTAATAAATTAGGCGCAACTGAGTTTGATTTGGGCGATAATGCTACCTCCATCATCATGGCGGATCTTATTGTAAATTATACAGGGGAAGGCTTTATGCTTGATGAAATAAAAATTATGACACATATTGATGACATAAGTTCAGCAAGTTTCAGACTATTTCATAAAATAATAAAACAAGATAAAACTTTGGCATTGGCAGAAGTCGGAATAATCAGCTACAACTATAAGGATAAACAGATTGTTGAGATTCCTGAAGTTTTTTTAAATAAAATCACAAGATGATTTTATTTAAAAAAATATTTTAACAGAGTCTGGTTTTTGATTTTATTAAGCTCCCTGTCCTTTAAATTAAAATTTTTTAGCTTTTCATAATCCTTATCAACAATGGAAACAAAGAAATCATAAATTTTTGTGTCTCTGCCGAACAAAAACAAGAGCCTTTCTTTTTTATAAACATCATTCTTTGTCTTAATTATTTTTTTTGCGGCATTGATCTTTAATTTGTCAACAAGCGGATTTTCTTTGATCTTTTCAAAAGTATTTAGGTTATTTACCAATCTGTCAATAAAAAATAAAGTTTTCTTGGTTGTAAAGTCTTTGATCATATGCAGACTCTCCTTTTTAGCGGATTTAAACTTTTTTAAATAATCCAATAGTTTATTGTCAAAAAAATTACTTTTAAATTTATCAATAATATAATTTACAGCAGAGCTTTTTAAATGATTCATATCACCTTTGTAATATGAATAATCCCTTAATTCGTCCATCATAATTTCATATGATGGAAAGTAATAAACATTTTTATTGTCAACAACCGAACCGATACCGGCTCTTAATATCGCCTTACTGAAGGAATTTGTCTGTAAATCAGCCGGATTATGTCTGACGGGTGATAACGTAAAAATTATCTTTACTTTTTTTAATCTATCTCTGATTATATAAATGATTTTTTTTAAAATGTCAATAGTTTCAATATAAGAAAGAATTCTTTTTTTAAAAAGTTTATCAGGAAGCTTATGACAATTTGCAATTATCCGATTTTGATATTCCCAGACAACCGATGTACCCGGAGTTATTATTATAACAGTTGTTTTTTTTAAATAACTGACTGCCTTTTTAAAATTCCTGTATATTTTTTCAAGACATTTTTCACTATTGCTGTTATCAAACAAAGTAGAATGGTCCATGGTGAAATAAATGTCATCTTCATGAAACAAATCATCAGCAATATATTCCTTTTCTAAAATCAGACGCTCTAAAATTTTATAAATTGAATATATATTGTAAACGGTACCAAAAGGATTGGACATGATATATAATCCGTCATCCTTCAAAAAAGAACTTACCTCATTGGAAAAACATGAACCTATACTAAAAAGTGTATCATTTAATCCGATCTTAAAATCATGATCATGATAATTGACTTTTAATTTTTTCATATATAAGCTCTGACTTTTTAACTTTTAATAAAAAATTCAAACTTCTATATAAGTGCCCTCAATTGCCTGAAAAACCTCCAGAGGAGGCTTTTTTAAAAAATCCTTCTGCTCTTTAGCTTCCTTCAATATTTTGATAAGCTCTTCATCGGAATGATCAGGATCAAAATGAAACATTATAAGTTTTTTAATCTGCCAGTCAAGAGCGAGATTTATAACCATGTTCGTTGAGGTATGTCCCCAGTCAAATTTATTGAAAAACTCTATTAAATGGTATTGACTGTCCATAATTGCCGCATCGCTGTTCTCAAAGCACTCTTTATAAAATGCCTCTTTGTCAATTATGCTGTCATGTGTAAACTCTCCATCCGATATATAGCTTATTTTTTTATTATAACCTTCTAAAATAAAAGCATAACATTTGCCCGGATGCTTCAATAAAATCGGTCTAATTTCAAAACCAAGCAAATTAAAAACCTTATTTTCTTTTAGTTTAATTATTTCCTTTTCTGCCGGAAGATTATCAAAAGTCATGGGGAAATGCGCTTTATGCTGCTGCCTTCTTAAGTTTTTTAATGTATCTTTAAAAGGAGAATAAAAATATACTTTGTTTTTAGGATTATAAATGGGTTTAAAAAACGGCAATCCGCAAATGTGATCCCAATGAAAATGCGATAAAATTATATGAAAGGTACTGCCGTTCTTCCCTATGAACTCATTCCCGAAAATCCTCAATCCGCTGCCCGCATCAATTATTAAATGATTATCCTTAGGCATTTCATCATCCCTGATCACGGTACATGCGGTATTACCGCCATAAATGTGAGACAGATCAAAAGGAATAATTTTCATAAATTCATCTATTCCTTTTTCTCTGTTCTGATTGTATAATTCCAATATCTTTTTTATTTTGAGTCTATAGTTCTTTAATAACAATGGTGAAGGTATTGAGCCCCTGGAACCATAAAAATGTATCTTCATATTATATTATCTAATTAATCTATCATAAAATTAAAAAATTTCTAACTAAATTTATATATCTATACCATATTTTTTTAATTTTTTCCAAAGTGCGATCCTGCTGATGCCCAGTTGTCTTGCAGTTTCTGATTTATTGAAATTATTATCTTTTAATATCTCTAAGAGTTTTTCTTTGCTTGTTATATCTCTGGGTTTCAATACAGCTTTATTTTTTTCATAATAGGATGCATCAAAATATCCTTTTATCGTGTTTTCTTTTTCCTTGCAAATACCCTCTTTAAATCCGACTAATCTTAATTCCTGAGGAAGATCAAAAATATCAATATATTTTTCCGAGCAGACTACAAATGCATGCTCAATTGTATTTTCAAGCTCCCTGACATTACCAGGCCAGCAGTAGTCCATGATCAATCTTGTTGCATTTTCTGTTAATCCTGAAATACTCTTACCTGTCTTTTTATTGAACTGACTTATAAAATGATCAACAAGAAGCGGTATATCATTTTTATGTTCCCTCAAGGGTACGGTGTTAATTGCGAAAACTTTCAGCCTGTAAAACAGATCTTCACGGAAAGTACCGCTTGAAACCAGTTCCCTTAAATTTTTATTTGTAGCGGTTATTATCCTCATATCGACTTTTATTTCATTGTTGTCGCCAACTTTTACAATGGTCTTCTCCTGAATTACCCTTAAGAGTTTTAACTGCATCAGCGGACTTATGTCGCCTATTTCATCGAGAAATATTGTACCCTGATGAGATGCCTCAAATTTCCCTATTTTATCTTTATAGGCACCAGTAAATGAACCTTTTATATGCCCGAAGAGCTCACTCTCCAGCAATGTTTCGGATAATGCCGAACAGTTAACAGTTATAAAAGGATTTGTGTTTCTTGGGGATAAATTATGTATTGCTTTTGCAATGAGCTCCTTTCCTGTACCGCTTTCACCGTATATAAGCACATTGCTGTCAGAATCAGCTGCAAGTTCTATAAGTTTGAAAATTTCAGCCATTTTTTTGTCATTTCCTACAATGTTCTGAAAACTCGATATATCATCTTTTTTAATATCATTAATGAATCTTTCACAATCCGTTGTTTTCGACATATTGCTTACGGACATTACAGCAAAAACTTCCCTTGTTTTAACAATGGACAATGAAATAAAAACAGGAATTAAATTGTCATTGTTTTTTAAATAAACGATACCGTTAAAATCACTGTTATCTTTCATGCATTTTTTGTAATCCATCCTGTAGCTTCCAGATTTATCCTTATAAAAAGATAAATCCTTAATATGCATACCTGATAATTTACTGCCTGAAACTTCAATCAGGTTTTCACTGTATATATTATGATCTGTAATAATCAATTCTTCATTAAAAAATATTATTCCTGAAGGTATAAGATCAATATATTCTTTAAAAACATCATTGCTCATTTTAATCCTTTTATATAGATCAAATATTAAAAAAGTTAATAATAATTATTGTTAACTTATTGTTAACTTATTATATATTTATAAAAATTGCAATCATTTTCATAAAAAATTTAACATTTTTACATGTTTTAACCCCTTTTAAGGTGTTTTCAGCATTAAATGAAAATGGCACAGATATTGCTTTTTAGTTTATAGATCATGCTAAAAGGAGGCACAATATGACTACATTAAACGGAATAATAGAATTAAATAATTCTAATTTCAATGAAGAAATCAAATCAGGTTTAACCCTGGTGGATTTTTGGGCTCCATGGTGCGGGCCGTGCAGGCTTCAGGGACCTATACTTGAAGAGGTTAAGAGAAAGATTCAGGATAAAGCAAAAATAGCAAAAGTGAATGTTGATGATAATCCTGATATTGCTCAAACCTATGGAATCATAAGCATACCGACTTTAATATTATATAAAGACGGAAAAGCTGTTAAGCAGTTTGTCGGAGTTCAGAGCGAACCCAGACTTACCAATGAAATAAATTCGAATTTATAGAAGTAAAATTAAAAATATCTCACTGGATGAAAAAGAGTTTAAAAGAAAAATGATGGATTTTACAGATTTCTGCAAACTCTTTCCTTCTGTGAGATACTTTTTAAAAAGGAGGTTAATATGTCAGTTAAAATTTACACAACACCTTCCTGCGGTTATTGTAGTATGGCAAAAAGCTATTTAAGGGAAAGGCACATAAGTTTTACTGAATACAACGTAGCAAGCGACCAGCGAAAAGCAGAAGAATTAGTGCACAAAACAGGACAATACGGAGTACCTGTTATAGAAATAAACGGAAGAATGATAATCGGCTTTAATAAAGAAAAAATTGACAGACTGCTTGCAGGGTAAATATTAAAAAAATATAAATTAATTTTAAATAATAAATAATAATTGTTATAATCTAAAAAGGAGATTTACATGACAAAAATAACAGGATTAACTGCGATATTACTTTTAGCCATAAATATATTTATAAATGCGGCTGAGCTAAAACCCGAAACAAAAAAATTAATTGAAAAAATGGGCGGAGGCATGCCCAAAAAAGAGATAAAATTCATCGATGCTAATATAACCGATATGAATGGTAATAAGACTAAAATATCAGACTTTAAGGATAAAGTGATATTCTTAAACCTCTGGGCTACATGGTGCCCGCCCTGCAGGGCCGAAATGCCTTCAATGGAAAAGCTTCATAATAAATTTAAGGATAAAGAATTTGTGATTTTAGCTGTATCACAGGGTGAAAACATGAAAACTGTAGAAAATTTCCTAAAGAAAAATAAATATTCCTTTAAAATATTTACAGATGATAAAAATGAGGTTGCAAGTTCTTACGGGACAGGTTCTATTCCGACATCATACCTGATCGATAAAAACGGCAATATGATAGCTCAATTTGTGGGCGGCAGGGACTGGTTCAGCAAGGAAGCAGTAGATTTGATAAACGCACTGCTATAAAAAGAACTTGACTGCCAATTGATTTTGAAATGTTTTTAAATCATCAATAAACTGACTGCGCTCCATTTTCTTTATTTTAAAACTTGTAGCGCCTTCATGCCCGCCCCCGCCTAAAAAATTTTTTTTAAAAATTTTCTTGAGCAGTTTATCGATTTTCCTGATATCAAAAGAGTTAAACATGGAAGATCTCCTGATCTTAATTAAAAACAAATCCAGACTGTCGTCATAATAAGCAACTATACCTATTTTTTTTGATCTTTCAGCAGACATATTGGTTAAATCTGGTATGATCTTATATAAAATACAGGTCGGATCGCCGTCATCTGATAATGAATCATATTTATTGTATTCAGGTAAAATTAATAGACCGATCGAATTAATAACAACCATATCATTCAACAATTTATTTATGACTTTTTTCTTTGAAAGGCTGATCTGGTTTATTTTATTAAATACCTCTTCAGCAGTCTGAATGTATTTTTTATTGCCCCAGGTAAGATTCACAAGTCTGTGTGAAAGAAGCTCAAACCATTTTTCAAACATATTGGCATCAATCACAAATTTCCCGAAGTGAGTGTCAAAACAGATGCCGACAAGCAGGCTTAAAACTATATTCCTGGGGAACATCAGGTCAATATAATTATCATAATCATTATATCTGCCTATCATCTCAAAAACTTCTGCAACAATCTCGCTTGTAGAATTAGATTTCTTGAATAAACAGAGCGAATTCTTAAAAATTTTCTCACTGTCGCCGCTGAAGTGATGATCAATTTCAATAAAACAAATATTATTGTTTTTATGAAAATTCTTTTTTAACTGACAATAATCAGGGAGAAGATAGTGAGACGGAGTATCGCAAGTGATGACAGTTATATTTTTATTGTTTATTAATTTTAACATTTCCTCTAAATCGCTTATTATATAAATATTATTGTAAACTGCAATTTTCAATAAAAAGTCCAGATTGGGATTTATAATATCCGGCAGAAATATTGTACTGTTTTTGGATTTTCTTGATAAATAAAGCGAAAGCGCAATACTTGCGCCAATAGCATCGGGATCGGGGCTGAAATAAAATAAAAAGTCAGAATTGTCATTAATATCGGATATAAACTTATATACATTTGCTTCAAAGCTTTTATCGGAAAACAACTTTTTCTTGATCATATTTATGCCCGGATGATATATAATAATAGTTCATTTTATTAAATTAATCCATTAATTACAAAAAAAAATTATAATTTAATAATTAAATAATTTTTTCTCCGGTTTTATTTTTACAGGAGTAACCCCGATAAATTTAATAAAACTTATTAAAGCGATGATATTATGAGAAAAACAGTATGCTCAAACAGGCGTATTACATACAGAGACAATTTCAATATAATAGGCAGCATTAAAATATTGTTCGACAATAGAACTTTCGAACAAAAAGTTCATATAGTAAACATATCATTTGATGGCATGGAAATAGTTTTTTCGGATGATGATTTTTTAAATGAATATCTAAGCTTTCTGGACAGCAAAGACAATACTGTTCTAATAGAATTTGATGTCAATGAAAAAAAATATTCTTTTAATAATTGCATAAAGTGGTTCAGACTGTACAACATCGGAGAAAGAAATTACTATGTTCTGTCAGGGCTTAATTATTTAAATATCGAAAATTACAAGAATGACCTTGTTGAACTCATCATGCTGCTTCAGATGCAGAACATTTATCTGGGTTAATCAATCAATCTTTTTTCAATTCTTTTAACTGCAGCAAATCCGAATATCAGTATAAAGCCAAATATATATAATAAACTGAATAAAAAATTTATGCTGAATTTATTAAAGCAGATTGCTCTTGCAATATTAATGGGATGAGATAAAGGCAGTATATATGCAAGCCATTCAATGTTGTCAGGCAGGTCAGAAACAGGGAAAATCATGCCTGAAAAGAAAAAAAGCGGAGTTAAAAAGCCGGTAAAATAAAAGTTAAAATGATTTATATTTGTTACAAATGAGGTAATTATCAAAGAAAGAGAAGAAAACATCAGCCCTGTTAAAAATCCGGCAAAAGGCACAAGCAGAGCCATGGGCATCGGAACAAGACCGAAAGCCGAAACAACCGATAAAACACATGCTGAAAAAAAGAAACCTTTGGTGCCCGAAAAAAGTATTTCACCGATTATAAGGTCTTTAGCGCTTATTGATGAAGAGAGCATCCCGTCATAAATTTTTTCAAACTCAAGCCTAATAAATGTCCCGAATGTACACTCATAACTTGCAGTGAACATGGCAGGCGGTATCATTATCGCACTTGCAAGAAAGCTGATATAATTAACTCCCCCCATATCGAGAATATATTTTCCAAGACCAAGGCCTATTGCAAGGAGGAAAAAAAGAGGCTCCAGAAAAACAGGGAAACCATTGCTGATGAGGTTTTTAGTATACACCTTGTAGTGTCTGAACCAGACGCTATAAATCCTTTTGAACAAATTAGGGGGATTTGATTTAATTTTTATTACATCACTATTCATTTAATATTCTTCCTGTTGATTTTAAAAAAAGATCTTCAAGATTTGACTGCCTCAGATAATAATCGCCCGGTTTTAAACCTTTGGACAACTGTTCAAGGCTTTTTAAATCCTGAGAATAAAGATACATCCTGTTGGGTGTTCTGTCGATGTTGATATTTTTGCTGATCTTGATTTTGTCAAATAATGTATGATTAAGTATCTCAAGTACATATTTTTCGATATTTTGATTTACCAACTCAACCGGATTTCCTTCAAGAATCTTTTTGCCTTTGTGCATGAGTATCAGTCTGTCACATAACTGATAAGCCTCTTCCATATAATGAGTTGTAATAATAATTGTAACACCGTCTTTTTTTAAAAGTCTGATCTTATCCCAGATATTATGACGCACCTGCGGATCGAGCCCTGTAGTCGGTTCATCAAGGATCAAAAGCTTTGGATTGTTCAATAATGACCGGACAAAGGTAAGCCTTCTTTTCATGCCGCCTGAAAGATGCATGATCTTTGCATTTTTCTTTCCTGACAGCTCCATAAACTCAAGAAGTTCATAAATCCTGTCCAGACTTTTTTTGCAGTCAAGCCCGTAAAACTTTGCATAGATCAAAAGGTTCTGTATTACGCTCAGCTCGTCGTCAAGGTTATTATCCTGGGGAACAATACCCGATAGATATTTGATCTCGAGTTCATTATTTTTGGGATCATAGCCGAATACGTTTATCCTGCCGCTGTCTTTGTCCCTCAGCGCCTTTCCATAGAGCATTTTCATCATGGTGGTCTTGCCTGCACCATTTGGCCCTAAAATTCCGAAACATTCGGACTTATTTACAAAAAAAGACAGATCATCAACTGCTTTAAGGTTTTTGTAGGTTTTAATTATATTTTCGGCAGTAATTACTGTTTCGCTGTTCATAGTTTTTCTTATAGGCAGGGCATAAGGACCTGGTCCCTGTGCCCTCCCTTTGCCCTTCCCTTCGGTTACTTCAAATTCTCTTCGGCATAAATTGAAAGTTCAACCATTCTTTCAAGAATATCATTTGCAGATAATCCTATAAAATTCTTTAAAACAAGTTCCTTTGAGTATAGTTTACATATGTATCTTAACTTTCTTATTTTATTCTTTGAGGAAAAAATATAATCGGCATGTCCGTTATTTATCACAATCAAGTTATTTTCCTGATCATAATTAGATCTCCAGAGATCTCCCGGAGCATATTTAAATGTATAATCCGGCAGTCCTTTTTTCTGATCCAAACCTTCCGTCTGACTTTTAGGCATAATCGAATCCGTAATTGTTATAATGCTTTCCGAAGAACATACTCTTTCATTCTGTGCTGCCGTTACTTTAATGATCGTAATCCCTGGTTCATTGGGAGCATGATAAGCGGCAATCTCGGTTTCATCGTTTTCAATTTTCCCGCCGCCTTCAACAATATCCCATTTGAAAATGATGTTTTTATCAATTACTCTTTTATTCTTATCTCTGGCTATAGCCCTAAAGTTTTTAGCTAATCCAATGTTAATAATGCATGAGGTCGGACTGATTATGACTTTATATAAAGGACCAGGGAACTCAAAAAAATGCATCTGCCCTGTTTTATCTGCAACAGAGGCACCCTGTTCATGATAATTTTCCGGAATGCTTTCCGCTCCCTGGGCCGAACCAGTTACTTCCCTCTTATATCCAGTAAATTTTAAACCACTTTTTTTCAAGGATTGCGGCATATAAATTTCAAGCCAGTCATATTCTTCCCTTGGGAGCATTAAAAAAGCCTCTTTAAGCGCTTTTTGAATAGTTTTCAATACATTTCTGCTTGCTTTTTCCTCTTCTTTCTTTTTTTCTTCTTCTATAATTGATTTTAATTCAATTGAAACTTTTTCTATGGAATTAATAAAAGATTCATATAAAGAGTCCCTTATTAAACCGTCTCTTGTCCCGGGAGTAAGCTGAAGATAAGGAACATCCATTAATCCCTGAAAATAGCCGCTTGTCCATGGCTCGCAGTTAAACTCATCTAAAATAGCAACCGATTTTAAAACCCTCGTTCCTTGTCTATATAACCCGATTTCATTTCCTGTAGAATATTCGTTCAAATATAATTCGAGATAGATATCTCCATATTTTGAAGACAAAAGGGAGAGATTATGTAGAAGTCTTCCAGAAAACTGTCTGGGTATAACTTCATATTCATTACGAGAAGTTCTGTCAATTATTTTGATTTTAACATTTGTTTTTTTAATCCTATCCCTTAATTCAGATGCAAGATAATTCTGAATTTTTTCTCCGTTCAACTGTTTTATTCCGGGTAATATCGGTTTTATTAAAAGCTCTGTCCCTTTATTTACAAACAGGGCTTTTCTGGCGTTTATAGAATATCCGGGCTTATTCCTATTCATTGTCATGCAATAGTTTCTGCCGTCGTCGCCTGATGAGGTCATAAATAACATTTCACCTACGGTCCAGAAACTTAAAAGACCGATACCAAACTCCCCTTGAAGACCCTGGATACCTTCTTTTTTCAATCTTTTCTTTGCAGAATCGCATATATGCGTTGCTACATATTTAAAATCGGGTATCCCGTCAGGATCTTTCGGAATGCCTTCACCATCATCGATTATTTTAAGATAGTACTGTCCCTTTTCCTTTCCCCTGATAATTGTGATGTTGCAAGCCTTTGCATCAATACTGTTTTCTACAAATTCAGCTATTGCCTTAAGGGGATTGTTTTGAGATAAGGCAATGATCGAAATTGCATTCCAGTTGTCCCCGATCTTAAGTCTGCCTTTGTCTGTTTTAATTGTTTTTTCGCTCATTAACCTGATTTTATAGCATATTTTAAAATATTTTTAAACTATTTTATGGCACAAAGGTCTATTCTTTAAGACTCTTTTTTTTGGCGCACTTTCAGATGACCGGAAACAGCAGGTGTTCTATAATGTTTGGTTTAACTGTATTTTATCCTTATTTGACATTTTATGAACTTAAGTCAGGAAAAATCTATATTATAAGGTAGGGACGTGATTAATCGCGTCCCTACCTTATAAAAAAAAATATACAATTAAAAATAAATACTCGTTTAGGCAGAAATCTATTAATCTAAAACAAGTTATAAATTTTAAAACCTAAGATAAGACATTAAACTTCTCATGTATATGATACAAACCCTATCATGTATATGATGCAAGTCCTATCATATATATAGGACGATCCTATCATGTATATGGGGCAAACCTGCCATATATATGGGACACCCAGTCATATACCTGATATAAATTCTGTCATATATATGACGCAGCTCTCTTATATATATGAGGCGGTATCTGTTATATATATGTTGCATGAGTTGTCATATATATGAGACAGTCAATATCATGGATATGGTAAAATAAACAATAGTCATTAAAGCTTATTTTATATATTTTTCCTTAAATTCATGAAAAAATTGCTGCGTATAATCCTTTTCTGCATCACCTTCTTTATATTCAAATCTCTTTATATTATTTAAATACCATTTTTTAGCATCTTCCTTGCTCCTGTTTTCATAGATAAAATAAAATACAGAAACAAAATTATATATTTCTTTTTTATTGTTGTTAAAGGTACTGATTTTTTTGTTTAAAATATAGTTATAAATATAATCGCTTAATTTTTCCTGCTTTACCAGTTTATTGCCTTCAAATTTATATGAGTAAAACAAATCATATTTTGAGTACAGCCATGCAGTATCCCCTGTCGGATGCCCAAGTAAATAATATTCATTATTTTTATTTACCTTGATACAATAACTGAATCCGCTAATAATTTCCAATATATTTAGTTTATTATTAACTAAATTTATAACCATTGCTCCAAAGTTATTAGGTCCTGTTGTCACGGGAATTATTAATTCATTTATCGAGTCATGATTAAAATCATATTTTATATATTTATATTTTTCATTTGAAACGGGGAAGGGTGCATCAATTTTTTCAGGATAAACTGAACAAATAAATAATATGTCTGCAGAATGTGAATCAATATATTCCCAATTATTATTTTTAAATCGATAAATAGCAATTAAAGTTTCTTTGTTATAATCATCTTTCATTAATGCTACCAACTCACTGCTTTTATCATTATCAATATCATCAATAATATATGAAATAAAAATTTTATCTAATAGATCATTTGATATGGTTGCAGGAAGTGAATTTAATATGAATATGGCTTTAAAAATAAAATAAATAACAGTTTGTTTTTCATTTTATTGTTCTCCTATATTTTTATCATTTTTCCCTTTGGGTGCGGGGACGGGGCACAGAAACCTGGTCCTCATGCCCTGCCCTAGAGAAGAACCACTCTCTCACCTTATTTTTCTAAACACACAAATGTTCTTATCATTACGTTTTACAATTTCAAGATTTACAAGTTCAGCAATATACTTCATCGTCTTCAAACTAAAAAATGAGATATGAGTTATGTCATATTTGTACCACCATTTTAAAAATGACTCTTCATTTTGGGGGTGAAACAAAGTCATTGCGCAAATATAACCGCCGGGATTCAACAATCTTGTAAGCTCTTTAAAAATCATTACAGGATCAGCCAAATGCTCAATTACTTCTGTTAAAGTTATAAGATCATAGGTATTTTCTTTATACGGCTGATCTGGAAAAAAATATTTGTCATATATTTCAGCTTTTATGCCTTTCTCTTCAAGTATTTGCGCTAAAACCGGCGCAGGTCCGCAACCGTAATCAAGGGCATTCTTTATGCTTTTTTGAAAAGGTTCAATTGCTTCATGAATAAAACCTTTCAAATAAACCAAATACTTCGGATCATCGATGCTGTTATTATGTTCAAGATATCTTTCTTTCTCTTCAGCCTCTGAAACCATAAACTCTTCTTTCAAAGAAATAAATTCGCAAACAGCGCATGAATAAAACCGTTTTTTTAATTTATCATCATTGATTATATTGACCGGATTTGAACAGATTTTACATTTCATTGATTCATTACAACTTTTAATGATTATTGGCAAACAGCTTTGAAATCTTTAATTTGAACTCAAATTTATCAATAAAACCATCATATTTTACATCTTTCAGCTCATTTTTAAACATTTCTTTCTGATAAGCAGTCAAAAAATATACTTTTATATTTTTATCAAAGTTTTTTATCTTTTTGCA
>JAFGQB010000105.1 GCA_016935915.1 Spirochaetota bacterium | reverse complement strand
TATCAGGTGACACATATATTGATCATTACTCAAATGGAGCAAGTTTGATCGGTCATTATCTGATCAGTAAGGGATATAAGGTCGGCATAATTGCCCAGCCTGATGTCAATTCTGACCTTGATATCAAGAGACTTGGCGAACCAGAGCTTTTTTGGGGTGTAACTGCTGGATCAGTTGACTCAATGATATCAAATTATACTGCAACAAAAAAAAGAAGAAATGATGATGATCTGACACCGGGTGCAATAAACAACAGGCGTCCTGACAGGGCGACAATCGTTTATTGCAATTTAATAAGAAGATATTTTAAGAATACACCTCCCTTAGTCATAGGAGGTGTTGAAGCAAGCTTAAGAAGGATAGCTCATTATGACTACTGGAATAACCAGATTAGAAGATCAATACTTTTTGATTCAAAAGCTGATATTTTGATTTATGGAATGGCGGAAAAATCGATTTTAGAACTCTCTGAAAGATTAAAGGATAAAAAAGATTATAAAAATATAAGGGGTTTGTGTTATATATCAAACGAAAAAAAAGAAGATTTTATAGAACTGCCTGATTTTGAAAAAGTCAAAAATGATAAAAATGAATTTATTAAAATGTTCGATATTTTTTATAAAAACAGTGAACCTGTAAATGCAAACGGATTATATCAAAAGCACAATGATAGATATTTGATCCAAAATCCTCCGTCATTTTATTTAACTGAAGAAGAACTTGATGATATTTATAATCTTGATTATGAGAGAAGGGTTCATCCGTTTTATTTAAGTCAGGGCAGGGTAAAAGCGATTGACACAGTGCAATTTTCAGTCACAACGCACAGAGGATGCTACGGTGAGTGCAATTTTTGCTCCATAGCTCTGCATCAGGGCAGGCAGATTGTGTCAAGAAAAGAAAGTTCAATATTAAAAGAAGTTGAATCTTTGGTTTTACATCCTGATTTTAAAGGTAGTATCACAATAAGTGCGCCAACTGCAAATATGTATAAAATTGACTGCAGAAAAAAAGCTAAAAAGGGAGCATGTAAAAATAAAAGATGCTTATACCCTGATATCTGCAATGAATTGAATATTGACCATGTAATTCATTTAAATCTTTTAACAAAGTTAAAATCGCTAAAAGGGATTAAAAATTTATTTGTAACATCGGGACTGCGTTTTGATATGATTTTAAAGGACGAAAAAAACAGTGAAAAATATATGTTTGATATATTAAATTATCATACATCAGGACAGTTAAAAATTGCCCCTGAACATACAGATGATAAGATATTGGATCTCATGGGAAAATCAGATTCAGATACATTGATTGATTTTTTAAGATTATTTAAAAAAGTAAACAATAATCAGAAGAAGAAAAAATATTTGACATATTATTTTATTGCAGCGCATCCGGGCTGTGATATTAATCAGATGCAGAATTTAAAAAGTTTTATAGTTAAAAATTTAAAAATAATACCTAAGCAGGTGCAGATCTTTACACCTGGACCATCGACATATTCGACATTAATGTACTATACAGAAATTAATCCATTTAATAATAAAAGGATATTTGTCGAAAAAAATATGGAAAAAAAGCAGAAACAGAAGCTAATTATAGTTAAAAATATAAAAAAAAATTAAATTAATTAAATAAATCTTTTAAAAATTAAAAAAATATTATAAACTATAAGTTTGATACTCTTAATGCTAAAAACGGGATGGATATGTTTAAAATAATTGGTACAGGTAGTTATTTACCTGAAAAAGTAATGTCTAACTTTGATCTTGAAAAACTCGTAGATACAACTGATGAGTGGATCCGTGAAAGGACCGGTATTCAGGAGAGAAGGATTGCACAAGATAATCAATCTAATAGCGATCTTGCAGTAAATGCTGCAAAAAACGCTCTTTCAAGTGCAAATATAAAGCCGCAGGATGTAGAGCTTTTAATTGTGGGTACTTCAACTCCTGATTATGCTGTTCCAGCAGTTGCTCCTATCATTCAGCATAAACTTGGCTGCAACAATATTCCTGCCTTTGACATCAACTCAGTTTGTTCAAGTTTTGCTTATTCATTGATAACAGCTGCAGGTTTTTTAAATTCAGGATTTTATAATAACTGTCTAGTTATAGGCAGTGATATTTATTCAAGGATTTTAAACTGGCATGATAGGGCAACATGCTGTATCTTCGGAGATGGGGCAGGGGCAGTAGTTATCACAAAGGATCAGAGTACAAAAGGTATTTTAAGCCATAATTACGGGGCAAAGGGAGAAGATGCTGAATTAATTAAGATCCCGGTAGGAGGCAGCAAATATCCGGCACATTTTCTGCATAATAATTATAAAAAAGAAGACTTTTATTTTCAAATGGCTGGGCTTGATGTATATGAGTTTACCATAATAACTGTTCCGAGAGTAATAAATGATCTATTAATACAGGCAAATTTAACGATTTTTGACATTGACTGGGTTATTTTGCATCAGGCAAATATCAGGATAATAGAATCAGTTTCAAAGAAAACAAAAATCCCTTTGGAAAAATTCATAGTGAACATTCAAAAAGTAGGAAATACCTCATCTGCTTCTATACCGATTGCACTTGATGAAGCCGTGAAACAGGGTAAGATAAAGCGCAAAGACAAGCTTATGATGATAGGTTTCGGCGGAGGATTAAGCTGGGGCGGTCTTATAATAGAATGGTAATCAACTGACATATTTTTTAACTTTTCTAAAATTTTAAAATTACAATCAGGTATAAATATAAACTAAAAGAAAATGAAATGTAGCACTAATTAATGCAATAACTCCGAGCCAAATATGGATTTTAAATTTACTTTTCAATTTTATTTTTTTCATAAATAAACCCAATAAAACATTCAATGAAAGTAAAATATATGTTAAAATGCCTATAGGTTTTATTAAAGTATACCATTCCATAAAATTTACCTCCATGTGGATTAGATAGAAAAAATGTAACTGTAAAATAAAATATTAATTATTTTATTACGATTTCTGAAATTTTTAATCCTGATATACTGCATACTGCCTTAACGCTTACTTTGTCTCCTGATTTAACCTTTAATAAAAACGTGCTTATTTCACCTTTTTCTGACTGTTGAAATGCAATAGTTTCTACAATAACCGTTTTCCCGTTAACGGAAACTGAAATGTCTTTAATAAAATGTTTCATTGGATTCGGAGCTTTTGTTGAAGCTATCGGGTGAACAACATTAATGGACAACATGTTTGTATTTTTATTGTAACTCAAAGTTATTTCAGAAGGGGCATGGGCAAAAATTAATCCGGAAAAAATCATTAATAACAATATAATAGCAATTTTTTTCATTAATTAACTCCTTTGATTAATATATACTAAAAATTGATTATAATTGTCAAATTAATTTAAATTTTATGGTCTTTCCGGTTTATCTGCACCTGAATATGTAAGACAAATATTTTTTACATTTTCTGCAGGTTCATTGGCATTATCAGAAGTATAATTATAATATTTGTCAGGCGACCATGCCCAGATTAATTCGGGTGAAGAGGCTGCTTTTGTGACAATAACACCGCTGTTTTCCAAATAATTATTTACATCTTTAAGATAACCGGGATGATCTTTGTCGTCATACATTTTTGAAGGTGTAGCTGCATCTTCAAAATAATTACCTTCAGCATATATTTGTGATAAATCACCTATACCGATTCCGTACATCATACTGCTTGTAGTTTCAGATGCTGGAAGTGATAAATAGTAATTGTTATAAACATGAACCCTTCCGAATCTCACCCTGGGATTTCTTTGATTGGTTGAATTAAAAAAATTATGATGATATGTAACTTTTAATTTACCAAGGTCCATACCTGCATTATCATCGGAATGCCCCAGCAGACAGGTTTTAATGTGATTATGAAATTCACAGTAAGACACAGTGATATAATTTGAACCTCGTTTTATATCAAGTAATCCGTCATGATGCAAAGCTGACAGATCATTTACCGGATCATCTGAAAAAGTGCAATGATCTATCCAGATATTGGCAGATCCGTCAGTGATACTTATGCAGTCATACTCGGTACCTGAACCAGGAGTTACTGCGTCATGAAATGTGATATTTTTAATTATAATGTTTCTAACACCTGATAATAAAAGCCCTCCGTATCTTAGTTTTGCATTGTTTATACCGATAATTGATTTATTTGAACCTACATTTATCCATATACCCTGATTCAGCTCTATGCTTCCGTTAACATATATGATTTTTGATGTAGTACCTATCACTGCTGATTGAAAATCAAATTTATTATCAACTGTGACTTCTGAGCCTCCAGTTCCTCCTGTTGTTCCGCCGTTTAAGTCAGCAAAACCTTTGGATGAACCGCTTACCGGACTAGCAGGTAATATTTCTTTATATCCTGTACTGCCGCCGCCTGAATTTGAGTCACTTGTAGGACAGGAAATCATAACTAACAGTAAAAATAAAGATAGTAAAATTCTAAGATTCATGTAAGAAACTCCTTGATAAGGTTTTAAAAAAAATAAAATTTATAATTTAATATAAATTTATCAAATTTTTATAATTTTTAATGATTTAATATATAATAACATAAAATTTTATATTAATCAATTAAAAAAAAATATAAAAAAAAATATAAACTTAAAAATTAAAAAACAATTAAAAAATATTAATTTAAATTTTTTATAAATATAATATAATTTAAAAAATGGAAAATTTTATTTCTCCACAGGGCAAAGAATTTTATTTTTATTCTTATTCACATGTTGCAGCGCTGATTATTATTATAGTTTTTTGTTTTTTGATATTTTTATTTCGTAATTTTATTAAAAATAATAGGTTATTAAAAAATATATATAATGCTTCAATTTCTGTATTTATAATGATTCATTATTTTATATATTTTTTTTGGCTTATATTTTTTGATCTTTTTGATTATCAATATTATCTTCCTCTTCATCTGTGCGACATTACTTTTGTTTTGACCTTTTTTATGATCATAACAAAAAATGATTTTATATTTGAAATTGTTTATTTTTTAGGCATAGGCGGGGCAGTGCAGGCGCTTTTAACACCTTCATTGGGATATGATTACCCTCATCTAATGTTTTTTCACTTTTTTTTGGGGCATTCTGTGGTTATATGGTCGAGTCTCTATATGATCTTTGTTTATGACAAAAAGGTAACTTTTTTTTCGATAATTCGGGCAATGATCTTTTTAAATGTTATTGGATTAATAATTTTGACAATCAATTTTTTTTTGAAAAGCAATTATATGTTTCTAATTGAAAAACCATATTCAGGTTCTCTACTTGATCTTATGGGACCCTGGCCTGTTTATTTAATTGTAAGCGATATTTTTGCATTTGTTTTTTTCTTGATTCTTTATCTGCCGTTTTTAAAATTTAAAAAGTTAAAATAGGTGGAAACTTAAAAAAATCTTTAAAAAAAAGCGGACTGAAATTAAAAAAAACAAACCTATATAACTAAAGTGTAAAATTTTTTTTATTTTAGACAACATTTGGAAATTCAATTGCAAACTCGGCACCCCGGTTAGCGTTATTTTTTGCGCAAATACTTCCGCTGTACGCTTCGACAATGGATTTAACTATTGATAATCCCAAGCCTGTGTGTTTTTCTTTATTCTGAATATCCGGTCTGTAAGAAAAAAACCTGTTGAAAATTTTATCTATGATTTGTTTATCTATA
>JAFGQB010000013.1 GCA_016935915.1 Spirochaetota bacterium | reverse complement strand
TTCTTGTAAATCTGAAATTTCTATGATATATCTTAAAAATATCATTTAAAAAGAAAAAATCATGAGTTCCTATTTAAAAAAAAGAATTTTAGTTACAGGCGGAGCCGGATTTATCGGTTCTCATTTATGCAGAAAATTACTCGAAAATAACAATGAGGTGATCTGTGTTGATAATTTCTTCACAGGCGCTAAAGGCAATATTACAGAGTTATTAAAGAACGATTATTTTGAATTACTAAGACATGACATAACATGGCCGTTATATCTCGAAGTTGACGAGATATACAATCTTGCATGTCCCGCAAGTCCTGTACATTATCAGTTTGACCCTGTACAGACCACAAAGACAAGCGTATTAGGATCGATAAATATGCTGGGACTTGCTAAAAGGCTTAAAATAAAAATCCTTCAGGCATCGACTTCAGAAATTTACGGAGACCCTGAAATTCATCCTCAGACCGAAAACTACTGGGGGAACGTAAATCCCACAGGTCCCAGATCATGCTATGACGAAGGTAAAAGATGCGCAGAAACACTTTTTTTCGATTATCACAGACAGCACAAATTAAAGATCAAAGTTGTACGCATCTTCAATACATTCGGTCCAAACATGCATCCAAATGACGGAAGAGTAATTTCAAACTTTATAATTCAGGCATTGACAAACAAAGATATAACAGTTTACGGTGACGGCAGTCAGACAAGAAGCTTCTGCTATGTTGACGATATAATCAAAGGCTTGATAAATATGATGGATACAAATGACAGTATGACTGGTCCTGTAAATCTGGGCAATCCAGTTGAGCTTTCAATACTTGATATTGCCAAAAAGATCATAGACCTTACAGGTTCAAAGAGCAATATCATATTCGAAACTCTTCCTGTCAATGACCCCAAGCGGAGAAAACCCGATATAAGCATTGCAAAAAAAGAACTCAACTGGCAGCCTCAAATAGATTTTGAAAAAGGTTTGAAAAGAACGATCAAATATTTTAAAACTGTCATAAAGGAGTAATAAAATTGAAGCTGTCCATTGTAATGCCTGTTTATAATGAAAAGGAAACTCTTTTAAAAATAATCGACAGAGTTTTAAAAGCACCTCTGCCGAAAAAGGTCAACGAAAAAGAATTAATAATTATCGATGATTGTTCAACTGACGGAACAAGAGAAATTTATAATAAAATAAAAGATAAAAGTATAAAAGTTTATTTTCATGAAAAAAACTTCGGCAAGGGAAAGGCTTTACAGACAGGTTTTGAAAAAGCTCAAGGTGACATAATAATAATACAGGATGCAGATCTTGAATACGATCCTGCTGAATATTCCAAACTTTTAAAGCCGATACTTGACGGAAATGCTGATGCCGTTTACGGATCAAGGTTTTCTGGAGGCGAAAGCCACAGAATACTCTATTACTGGCACTATCTTGTAAATCAGTTTTTAACGCTTTTATCAAATATGTTTTCCGATCTTAATCTAACTGATATGGAAACTTGCTATAAGGTTTTCAAAAAAGAGGTATTGAAAAAAATAAAAATAGAAGAGAACAGGTTCGGCTTTGAACCTGAAATTACAGCCAAAATCGCAGAACAGGCAAGAGAGAACAATATCAGGCTGTATGAAGTGGGTATATCTTATTACGGCAGGACTTATGATGAAGGTAAAAAGATCGGCTTAAAAGATGCGATCAGAGCATTCTGGTGTATTTTCAAATATAATACTTCAAAATTCGCAAACTTCGTTAAATACAGCCTTTTGGGTCTTCTTGTGGCATTATCGCAATTTGTTACGATTACTATCCTTGTTGAATTTTTTTCGGATCATCTGATGCGTATCTTCAATGCCGACAGAATACTTATAGAAAATATCGCCAATATCATAAGTATTGAAATATCCATTGTCTGCGGTTTCTTTCTCCACTCGAGAATTACATGGCGGTATAAATTCAACACCATAAAAGATTTTTTTATTAAATTCTTTTTATTTCACTTTATAACTTTTTTTTCCGCTTTAGTCAGAATGGGCATCTTTTACGGACTTTCTTTGATCAGGTTCCAGTATCAGCTAAACACTCTCACCGGAATAATTATCGCAGTAATAATCAATTTTATTGGGTATAATAAGCTGTTTAAAAAAAGGTCACTTTAAGGCAATGCCTCCTCTTTCTATATATAAACCGTACATCTCTTCTTTAATTATTACATTTTCATAGAAAAGTCCGACAAGCCTTAATGAAAACTTTTCTTCGAGCTTTTCATCAAGAGGCTTATTTACTATTATCAAAAGGCTTTTATTTAATTTTGTTTTTAATTCAAATGCTTTTATCAGCATCTCTTCGTCATTCAACACTTCCGTCTCCCTTTGAGTGTCCCATTTAACAAACGATCCAAACCTCTTGCCCTGAGGAAAATAAGCCCGGCTGATATTTGCATATCCCAGTACGGGAGTGAGCGCAAAATCATCGCGTCCGACTATCAGATAATCCTGCATCCTGTTGTCCTTTATGAACTTTGCCGCTTTTTTGCCGTATGAAAATGTATATCTCATATCTGCTGCGCAGGATATCCCTGCAGAGATAAAATGAATAAAAAGAATGACTGTAAATATGTTCATCATAAGTTTAAAATTGAACATGTTGTTCAATTTTAACACCCATCTTATTTTCACATCATCCTGATAATGATAGATCCATAATGCATAAATTAAAACAATAAAAACAAAACCCTGATGTCTGAAAAAACCATAAAAGATTATGTAATAAAATATCAAAAGACCTGCAATACTGCCTGTAAAAATTAAGAGGCTCATCCATTTTTTCGAAAGAAAAATAATTGCCCAGAAAAGTATCAATAATGAAACAACTGTCTGCAGAGTCCTGTAAACTGCAAAATTTTCAAGAAAAAATGAACCCAATCCTCCGCTTCCATACCAGAACTCAGTATTGAAGTCAGGTATCGGCAGATATACCCTTGAAATGATATTGATGACATGTGCCAGGAGTTTGAAATTTATCTTTAAGAACGAATCAGGCAGGTATGATTCATCGGGAGCCGACTTTATAAAGAGTATGGAAATAATAAAACCGATAATTATCAATGCAGTGCCTGCGATTATCTTCCATAACTTATATCCCTTGATCTTTATGATCTTTTTATAGTTCACAATATAATCGATCAACAAAGAGGCAGAGGTGACAATGAAAATTATCACAGTAAAAACATTGGTTTGAAGAGCAAAAAAAATTATAAGACTTGTAAGCAGGAAATTATTATAACGCTTAGGGTATATAACACAAAACATGATAATGAATAAAATGCTGAAAGCATAAAGTCTTGCTATAACGGTATATTCATAGAGCATGAAGTAACCGAAAGAAAACAAAAATTTCTGCAGGTTGTTAAAAGGTGAAAAACGGACAAAAAGAAATACCGATGTTGTTGAGATCAGAATATGAAAGACCTGCATTGCAACTGGAGATTTAAAAAAAATCATTAAAAATTTAAGACATATATACCAGAGTGCAGGATGACCGTCATACCGCAGGTTATTATACAGTTCGATTATCGATGAGCTGTCTCTTGCAATAAGCCATGACTGAACCTCATCACGCCACATCTCGTGATAAAAGAGCGAGGAAAAGCTCACGGCAAAAAACAGCAGGGTTATTATTAATGGAATGAACTTATTAATAGTTTTCATCTGTTGCTCCGGTTATATTTTTAAATTAATAACAGTTTAAATTTTTAACCACAAAGACTGCAAATGGTACACAAAGCGAAAAGAACTTAGGGTTTATTATTACAGCCGCTAAGACTTGCGGTTATCTTCTCAATATCCTTTGTGATATCTGCATTAATATTTTCATAAACAGTTTAAAAATTAAATCTAAAAAAAAATATAATCTTTTAGATGTTTAAAAGTCAAGAAAAAATTAAACTTAAATAAAAACAATCATAGATTGCTTCGTCGTTACACTCCTCGCAATGACTTGTAATTTCAATGAATGAGGCGGCATCTCATGAAAT
>JAFGQB010000104.1 GCA_016935915.1 Spirochaetota bacterium | reverse complement strand
TATTTAAAATAAAAAGGGACGCAAACTAATAGCGTCCCTAAATTATTTTAGCGGAGATGGGAGTTGAACCTATGACCCTACGGATATGAGCCGTATGCTCTAACCAGCTGAGCTACTCCGCCGAATTGTTGTGAGCTTTTATCATTTTTGCCTGATAATGTCAAGAAAAAATCGAAGAGTAAACGCTTAATAAAAGCAAACTAATACAAAATTAAAGAAAATCTTTTTATTGCTAAAATTGATTTTTTGATTTATAATAAGCAGGTTATTTTTTTAACGGGATGTAGCGCAGCTTGGTTAGCGCACATGTCTGGGGGGCATGGTGTCGGCCGTTCAAATCGGCTCATCCCGAATTTTTATTTTACTACAAAACAGTCCCTTCCGTTATATTTTGCCTCGTATAGTGCTTCATCCACTCTTTCCGTTAACTTGGTAATTGTTTCATTTTTAATATATTTTGTGACTCCCATGCTTATCGTAATAGTAATGCTTTTATCTCTGAATTTAAATCTTTCTTTTCTGATTTTTGACAATAATCTTTCAGTAATTTCCTTTGCCTCTTCAATATCAGTGTCTGGTAAAATAATAATAAATTCATCACCCCCGAATCTTCCTATTAAATCAGATTCTCTAACAATTTTCCTTATTATTTTTATTATTTTATATAATATCTGATCACCTACAAGATGTCCGTATGTATCATTTGCTTTTTTAAAATGATCTATATCGAACATCAATAAAGATAGACTGCTTTCTCTTCTTTTTAACCTTACGATTTCATTTTCAAGAAAGTCAAAAATAGTATTTCTGTTAAAAACTTTGGTTAATTCATCATGTGTTGCTGTATATTGAAGCTGTTTATTTGCTTCCATTAGACGCTCTGTCAAAATTTTTATTTTTGAATGAGTCTTTGATCTGGCTATTAGTTCTGCACTGAAAAATGGCTTGCTGATATAATCATTCACTCCCATATCAAAGAGCTTTGCGACATCTTCTTCAGTATTATATTTAGCGGTTAAAACAATGATCGGTATATAATTGAATTCGTTTTTATTACGTAAAATTTTTATAAATTCTATGCCGTTCATTTCAGGCATCATTAAATCGATTATTATCAAATCATAAGAAGCATCTATTATTTCTAAAGCTTTTTTTGCATTATTAATTGTTTTAACATTAAAATATGGAGAAAGAATATTATCCAATAAGAATAGTATAGGTTCAGAATCATCAATAACAATTACATTGCTTTTTTTATTGGCCATATATAGTTTGAAAAAAAATATTTTACTAATATTATTCCATTTATTTAATATAATCAATCAATTTATTTAAATTTAAAATAATTAAAAAATTTAAAGTTTTTCATAATATTTTCAATAATTTCTGATTAATTCTTATCAAATAAAAAATTGACTGTATCATTTTATGAAAAATATGCTTATACCATAAGGATAAATTTTCATTTATATTTTTCTTTTCAAGTATTAATTCTGTCATAATTGTAAATTTCTTTAAAAATGGATATTTATTTAATATATAATTATAATATAAGCTGATATCTTTTAAAATTGAATCGTCGTCACTTGCGAAGTCTGTACTTTTTATATAATTATTTATAATTTTAGAATCATTATATAAATTATCTGAAAGATTTTTATAAAATTTTTTTAATTTATTCTTATCAATGTTAATAAGATTTGAATTGTTAATTAATTCGGTAAAAACAATCTTTTTATAATTACTATTTTCAATAAGATCTGATAAATTTATTTCCTTCATATTTTCGATTTTTAATCCGTAATGTGTGTTTGTGTAAAAATTTATATCATTATGTTCTTCAATAAATTTAGTTAAATAAAAAGCATAACTTTTTAATACAAAGTCAGTTAAAATTTTTTTATCCTTTATTTTTGATTGTTCGTAAGATAATTCTCTCTCTGATATGTTATTGATCATTTTAGATTGCATAGTTTTGATGTAATCTGATTCAATTATATTTTTTTCATAAAAGGGTGTACCAGACGCATGGGTCTGCAGATATGGGTAGGACAGATCTAAACCGCTGAAATATATGTTTTTATAGCCTAATAATATAGCAAGACTTAAAGCATAATCTGATACTGTACCGCCGGTATTCATTCCATATATATTAATATTGTTGATTTTAAAGAAATAATTTAAAAGTGTGTCTTTTAGTAGATTATTTGCAATTGTAAAATATATGTTTTTGTATATTTTGGCTATTTCAGGATAACATATTATATCTGCAAAAATATAAGATTCTTCCGGAATGTTTTTAATAAAATCATTTATGGTATAATACTGTGAATCCAAAGTAATAATGCAATCAGGGATTATTTTTTTATTTAATAATGGCTTCACTGCTGTATCAACGGCAAAAACTGTGATTTTCCCCCTTAGTTTTTTAATAATATCAATATCATACATCATTGAAGGTCCGGCACCTATAATTACCAATAGATTATTATCAATGATTTTTTTAACAGGAAGCAATACAGGAATTTTATTCAGCATTGAGGAATTGAATAAGAAATTTTTACTCCACAGTGGAATAAAATTACTCTCAGTCAGAAGATTTTTTATATGCAGTTCATATATCTGCTTTACGGATTTGTAATATTCAGATTCGATAGCAGGTAATAGTGATTTATATCCTAAATTTGAATATGTAATAAATTTTAGATTACCGGTTGAAACATTGCTATTGATAAAGTTGAATATTTTATTGTAATTGATTAAGTTCAAAGTACATATATTTGGACTGTTGTATAAAAAGTCATTATCTTTTGATTTGTTGATAAAATCATAAATTTCTTTATACGGTTCGTATATAATGAAATAAGAATTATAATTATTTTTAATTATATTTTTTATATGATATGCTAATCCTATCCCAAATATGATTATAAGATTTTTACCTTGATGAATAAAATTGTCTGCTTCATTTAATGGAGAAATTTTAGAGTGTATATATTTATTGTTAATTATCAGAATATCATGGTTGTCTTTTGACTTTAAGATTTGCCAGTTACATTCCAGATTATTTTTTAGCATTATTTTTATCTATAAAAAAAATCTATTTGATTTTTTTTAATTTCCAAATATAATAAATCAATATCCAGAATTCAGTGACTTAATATATTATTCCTTTTTTTCATCTTCTCTGGACATAAAGGTCTGATAATTGATAACCAGATTAAAATTATCAACTATTTCATACTTCTTTCTTTCAGCCTGAAAAAAGTCGCTTTCAAGAATTTGTTCTTTTCTTGTTGTATATCTTTTTGCATAACCGTCAAATTTATCTATAAAATCCTGAGTTAAAATATCTTTTTTTTCTTTAATGGCGCATATCATAAATCCACTTGAATGTTTGTAAGGAACCAGAACCTGATTAGGTTTACTGCTGAATATCTTCACAATAAAATTTTTATCATCTGTTGTATCGGACATATTAGGAAATGTATCAAGAAATAATGTCGGTCTTGAAGTTTCAAGTTTTAGACCAAATGCTTTTGATGCTGACTCAATATTTGTCTGTTTGGCATAGTTATAAAATTTATCAGCCAGTGTTTTATTTTCATTTTCTATGTCTGTATAGTATTTTTTTAGATAATCATCTTTTGCCAGATTTTTTATTGATTGATCGGAAAAAATTGGATTTTTCACATCGTCAACAATAAATAGAACTAATCCAATTTCTGTCTTGACCGGTTTTGAGCCGATATCGCCGATTTTTTTCCCTCTAAGTTCGTCTATTAATTCAAGATCTTTAAAATTATTTAAGTATTGAAATTCTGTATCAGAAACCATATTTATTATTTTTTTCTCATTATTTAAGCTGTTGCCAATTTCTTTAAATTTTATCTTGTCTTTTTTTATTTCATTTAAAGCTTCTTCTGCTTCCATATTTTTACTGGAATCAAATACTATCTTAGTTATTTTATATTGGACATAATCTTTCTTGTTATCTTCAAAATAACTGGATAGTTTTGTGTCGCTTACATTGTAATTAGAAATGTTGATATAGTTTAAAGTCACACTTACATTATCCAAAACATAGTAATCCCAAAGCTCTTTATTTGAAAGAGGTAATCCCTGAAATGAATCTCTAAGATAATTTTCATATAATAATGATTTAATGACATCTTCACCTAATGATTCGACTCTTGACTTGTCCTGTTTCATTGCTTTAAAATTGATATCTCCGTCTTTGTCTGGATAATATCGTTTTCCGATTTCCTGAACTTTATAAGTATCGCTTATTTTAATTCCGACTTTTTTGGCATTGTAAATCGCTATAATTCTATTAATGGTTTCATCAAATATACTTCTTGTATATCTGTATTTATCGAATGGATTCATTTGTTTATTTTCATAAATATATGCAAAATTTTGATTGAAAAGGTCATTCTTGCCGAATGTTATTTTTTCATCCAGAACTTTGCCTATATAGGTGTTAGGATTGTCTTTGTTGGCTTCTGTAGGGGCATCCTCAGGTATTGTAATAGAACCGTCTTCATTAATGATTCTTGCTTTTTTAAAGTTATTTATAAAATCCTTAAGACCGTCTATAGGTCCGGATCTTGTTGGGCTGTCATAAAATGTAAATGAAATTATTATAAGTGCAGTGACTAAAATCACAAGAATATTGGCATTTTTTATGCCTTTATGACTTTTTTTGTCGCTTTTAGTTTTTTTAATTTGTGATGATTTAGCTTTTAGAGTTGTTTTTTGCTTAGATTTATCTTCAATATCATCATTATTGTTATCTGAATAAGTTGCCATAACTTAATTTCCTCTTAATTATTTATTTTAATTGTTATAATTATCATTTTAAATATCAGTTGTCAAATGATTCTTGATACATTATGCATTGGATATTTTAGGATTGGAGATTAAATTTATTTTTTAAAAGTAAAAAAATTTAATAAAATGTTGACAGGCTTTTATAAATTTGATAAGAATTTTAAATTATTCTTTTAAAATTTACAAAAGGTTGACTATGGGTAAAAATAAACCGATTCTTTTTGAAATATGGGACTTTTTAAGGGTTAGAAAAAGATATTGGCTTCTGCCGTTTATAATTATTTTATCATTATTGGCGCTTTTAATAATTTTCGGTCAGAGTTCGGCTATCAGTCCGTTTATTTATTCTCTATTTTAATAATTCTTTAATAAAATTTTTTTACTTTAGATCCAGTATTGATTTTATTATTGACAGCAAAAAAATATATTTTTTAAAAAGATAAAATTATGAGAAAAATCAGTTTTAAAATAGGTCAGATCATAGGTTTTGGCATAGCCAGTTTAATATTTTTCACTGTTCTTTTTTTAATACTTTCATATGTTACGAAAAAAATTAATTTCACATTAAATAATTATTTTATAATTTTAATTTTTCCAGCTGTTTTAATTGTATCCAATACTTTTTACAGGATGTTTAAAAGATGAATTTTTTAAAAGGGATTAAAGAAGGTTTTAAGGATTTTGGTCATTTAATTAATAATATCATTAACACGGTTTTATTGACAGTTTTATATATAATTGGGGTAGGTCCTACTTTTTTATTTTTAAAACTCTTTAAAAAAAGCATTTTGAACATTAAAAAGAAAACTAATGTAAAAAGCTACTGGGTTGATTATAATTTAAAAACAGAACCGGAAGAAAATTACTATAGGCAGTTTTAATTATGTATATAATGGGCATTTCCTGTTTTTATCATGACTCTTCAGCTTGCATCATAAAGGACGGACAGATCATAGCTGCTGTGGAGCAGGAGAGGTTTTCCAGAAAAAAACATGACAATACTTTTCCTTATGAAGCTGTTCAATACTGCTTAAAGGAAGCAGGCATAACTATAAATGAAGTAGATCAAATAGCTTTTTATGAAAAACCGCTTTTAAAGTTTGAAAGGGTATTGTTCCAGCATTTTGAATCTTTTCCAAAAAGTTATTTTACATTTATCCAGGCTTTGCCGTCATGGATAAATGAAAAGACAAGAATACCCAGGCTTGTCAGGAAAAAGTTAAAATATAAAGGGGACATTGCCTTTATTCAGCATCACATGGCTCATGCAGGCTCCTGTTTTTTAATAAGCCCTTATGACAAAGCTGCAGTTCTGACCATTGACGGAGTAGGTGAATGGACAACTACATCTTACGGATATGCCGAGGGTAATGAGATAACTTTATACAAGCATATAGAATTTCCGCATTCAATAGGATTATTATACAGTACCATTACAGCATATCTTGGTTTTTCAGTTAATAATTCCGAATACAAGGTTATGGGTTTGAGCGCTTTCGGTAATATGGATAGAAAGACAAATCAATATTACCATAAATTATTGAAAACAATTGAAATTAAGGACGACGGCAGTTTTTTCATGGACATGTCATATTTTGTCTATCATTATAAAGGAAGAATGCCTTCAAAGAAACTCTGCGATCTTTTAGGCGGGCCTGTTTTGAAAAGAAATTCCGAGATGAAGGAAAGACATAAGGACATTGCGGCTGCTGTTCAATTGGTAACTGAGGATATTCTTACAAAAATATTGAACTTCCTTTATAAAGAGACTAAATGTGAAAATGTAGTAATTGCAGGCGGGGTCGCTTTAAACAGCGTTTATAACGGTAAAATACTCCGTAATTCTCCTTTCAAAAGGGTCTGGATACAGCCCAATGCAAGCGACGGAGGAACAAGCCTCGGTGCGGTTTACTACCTTTATAATACAGTTTTTAAGAACAAGAGAAATTTTGTTTTTGATTCGGCATATCTTGGACCTCAATACAGCGATGAAGAGATCAAAAAAATGCTTGATGATAAGAAGATTAAATATACATATATAAAGGAAGATAAAGAATTTATCAAAACCATAGCAAAGCTGATCTATGACAACAATATCGTAGGCTGGTTTTACGGCAGGATGGAATGGGGTCCGAGAGCTTTAGGTGCTAGAAGCATACTCTCCAATGCATGCAACAGGGACATGCAGGCGATTTTAAATCTCAAAGTTAAACACAGGGAAAAATTTAGACCTTTCGCTCCTGTTGTCTGCGATGACGATGCTTCAACTTACTTCGAATGTGATGAACCTATTCCCGAAGCAACGGAATATATGCTCATGGTATATCCGATACGCAAAAAATATCATGAAGTCATTCCAGCTGTTACCCATGTTGACGGTTCGGGAAGACTCCAGGTCATCAAAAGGGAAAAAAATCCTAGATATTATGACTTAATAAAGGAATTCGGAAGATTAAGCAAAGTGCCTATTTTAATCAACACTTCATTCAACATCAGAGGCGAACCGATCGTCTGCACGCCTTATGAGGCATACCGCTGTATGATGGGCACAGGCATTGATTATCTGACTTTGAATAATTTTATAATAAAAAGGGATGATAATCCTCAAGACATGTGGGATTCTGAAAGTCTGGCTGATGATTAAGTAAGGAATGCATATATGCATTTCTTACAGCGTTGATATGACTGCATTTTTTTTGCGACAAGGATAACCGGAAAATAGTGTTTTCATTGAGGTTTTAAACCTGTAACTTTTAACTCTTTATGTTTTATTATTGATATTAGAGCGCTAATAATAGTTTGTTATTCCTGCATAAGAAGGAATCAATTACTTTTAAACATTTTGTCAAACCTTATAAAGATAGAATATATGAATTTAATACTATGTCATTCCTGCGAAGGCAGGAATCTATGAATCTTTAATAAACTTTATTGATTGATTTTAATATGACCATATTAAATATTAAAACAAAGTTTTTTAATCTGCAAAACATATTCATTTCATTGATAATAATCATAATAATTATTTTTTTTATCCCGGGTTTATTTCAGTTTGAAAAGATGTTCTATGATGATGTTTACTCTACTTTCACCCGTATGATGGGTGCATCAAAAATTGTTAAGAATGGAGAGATCCCTCTCTGGGATAAAAATATATTTTGCGGTGCCAGACCGTATTATGCAATGATGGAAGGTCCCGGATATAATATTCTATTATATCCTTTTTTTCTGTTGTCAAATCCTGAAAATGCAGATCAGTCATTTATGATGCTTTATATAATACCGTTCTTTGTTTTTATGCTTTTTTCAATTCTGGGTACTTATCTTTTTGCATCGAGGATTTTAAGACTGTCAAAAATGATTTCACTTCTAACAGGATTTATCTACATTGTTTCACCTGCAATGACAACTGTATCTTTTTTATGTATACATGACCAGCTTATACATGTTTTTCTTCCCTGGGCGCTCTGGGCTGTTTTTTCGTACATAAATGAGCAAAAAAGCATCTGGTGGCTTGTAGGTATTATAGTTATGGTCTTAATGCTTTTATCATTTTCCATAAATTACACCATTAGAGCTTTTTTTATACTCGGATTTATAACATTTATTTATTCGTTGATCCAATTGATAAGGAAAAAAATAAATCTCATGACTTTGATCAATGCCCTTTTAATTTATGTTTTAAGCACGGGACTGGTATCATTTTTATGGTTAGGTATCTATGAAGGGGTAAAATGGCTTGAAACAAAAGAGCTTATGGATTATGCAGAACTAGTCGAAGGAGTAGGCAACAATCTTTATCCTGGTCATCTTGTTACGCTTTTCATACCCGATTATCACGGTTTAAACTCCTGCACAAACACATGGGGCAACAGCTATTACTGCTATAACGGAACATTATTAAGCGGCGGGTTTTTTACAGCACTGTCGCTGTTCATATATTTTATCTTTATAATAAAAAAGAAAAAGGATGCAAAAGTTGAAATCGGCACCAATGAAAAAATAATATTCTGGATATTCCTGTCTCTTCAGGCTGTTTCCCTGTTAGTCATGATGGGTAAGTTCACTCCTTTCTTTTTCATATTGTACAAAATATTTCCCTGGTTTTTCAGAGTGCCTTATCCTTATTACTACCAGATAGCGCAGAATTTCAGTTTTATCATCTTGGCTGGTATAAGCATTGATTTCATATTAACTTCATCAACCGAAGTTAATGATATTTTTAAAATTAAATATTTTTTTGTTTATCTTGCACTTATCTCTTTTTTTATAATTTTATCATTTGTGGAACCGCTCTACGATGATCTTGAAGGCAGGAATATCTATATTCCCGCGATCAGGTCATTAGCGGACTTTAGCGAATGGGGCTGGTTTCTGACTCATCCTGTGCTTTATCTGGCTGTTTCAGCTGTTTTGTTTCTTGTTATGATTTTAATTAAAAAGGAAATGACAAAATATTTATTTCTTGCTTTAATTATTGCTGAGTCGTTTTATTTCGGATACATCAATTTATATAAAAACACAGTATTTCCCGAAAGAATAAGAAAACAGCAGGTATACAGAAATAATTTTTCAAATAGATTTAAAAAACCGTCAGAATATCCGCTGCTGCAGAACGCAGATGAATTAAAAGAATTTCTTCAGAATTCAGATCACCCGGATGCAAGGTTTACAGGTAAAATCTCTGTAATTGACAATCTCGGCTGGGTTATCAACGGATATTCTGCCTTTGGATATGACAGTAAACCGATTACAAAAGAGATGTATAATATAGTTAATGAGCTTGCTGAAAATTATCCATATGAACTCACTTTGAAAAACCTTTATGTCAATTATTTCAGGAACATGAATATAAAATGCCTCTTGTTCCTTAAGTATCAGTTAAACGGTAAAAAGCTCATTGCCATTAAAAATGATAATGGTTTTAGATATGAAAATAATGAAGAAATCAAAACTGATAATTTACAAATTGTCAATCAATTCGATTTTATCCCTGTTTCAGATAATAAACCGGAAAATGATTTCACTCTTTATATAGCGGAACTTTCAGAGCCTCTGCCGTATATTTACACACAGGACAGACTCAATATTAAAATTGAAGAAGAGCAGTTTAATATGCTTTTGAACAATGATCTGAAAGAATATGTTTTGATTTTTCAGGATGACCTTAAGAATCATTTTAAAAGCGTGGTAATTGATGATGAAAAGAACTATCTGGCTGCCGAAAATGATAAAAGGTTTTCCGAACTTCAGTCCGTCAATAAAATAATAAAGACCGACCGTTCAAAAGCAAATTCTTTAACAGTTGAAATAGAAGTCGAAAAGCCTTCTATGCTTGTAAGAGCCGAGACTTTCAATCACGGCTGGAAAGTCAAAATCGACGGGGAAAAAAGCGATATCCTTAAAGTCAACTTCATTCAACAGGGAGTCTGGCTTGAAAAAGGGCGCCATGTAGTAAAGTTTTATTTTTTCCCTTCATCGGGTATGCTTGGACTTTTGTTATCTATTCTGTTTGCTGTTCTGGTTTTTTTGAATTCTTTTATTATAAAGCTCATTAATGGGAAAGCATAAGAACAGATATTAAAATAACGATAAAAACCTCATATAAAAAATCATTTAATAATATTTTTCATTTTTTCTGTTTTTCATATTTTATTTGACATATTCAACTTCCGAGATTAAAATTATATAGATCCCTTAAAGGAGGTTTAAGATTATAATTGCTTTGATATATTGAAACAATTATAAATTTTACTGCCTATGTCAGAGCAGAGCATTGAACAGCGAAGAAAATATGTATTACTTAGGGCTCTTTTAATAATCTGCTTTTCTGTTTTTTCTTTGCTGATTGTTTTATTTATCTGTTTAAAAATCCGTGTCCTCTGGATTTTCTATATAGTCAGCTGCTGCATTATTTTACTCAATTATTTCCTGTTAAAAAAAAAGAAATTTTTTTTAGTGCTCCAGATAACTGTGCTGGTGATTATTATTCAATCAATGTTTGCTGCCTATTTACTGGGCTGGGAAAGTAATTTCGGATTGTACCTGATCACTTCCGGGATAATAATTGTTAACTCATTATCCATGAATTTAAAATGGAAGATCATTGAAGCGTCATTAATTTCTTTTCTTTTGATATTATTGTATCTTAACACCAGAAACAATTTTCATATTTATGCAATAAAACCGATGATAATTGAAACTGTCGGATTATTAAATATCATTAATGTTGCCTTTACTCTTCTTTTCATGTCATTTCGAAATTTCGTGCAAAACGACTTTCTGCAGAAAGAGCTTAAGGATCAGTCTGAAAAGGACGGATTGACCGGTGCTTATAACAGACGATTTTTCAATGAATACCTTGATATTGAAATCCGCAGACAGAACAGCCAGATCAAATATAAATTGAACAGAAATGTTAATTTCGGTATCGCTATACTTGATATTGACAATTTTAAAAAGATCAATGACGAATTCGGGCATCTTGCGGGAGATGATGTTCTGGTAGATGTCGTACGAATAATTAAAACGGCTTTATTTGAAAGAGATATCCTCTGCCGTTACGGAGGTGAAGAATTTGTGATACTCTTCACATCCACTTCAAGGGAAGGAGCAATAAAAGCTATAGAGAAGATCAGGAAGCTTGTGGAAGATAATTATTTTTATCTTGATGAAAAAAATCCAAAAAAGCAGATGACGATCAGTATAGGTTTTGCAAGCTTTGATGAAGAGTCTGATATTTATAAACTTCTTGAACTTGCTGATAAAAGGCTTTATAAAGCAAAGCAGACAGGTAAAAATCAGGTGATTTATAATTAAATTGGCACACACAGGACAGTTTGATATCAAACATAGCACTCGTAAACTTACACTGAATTTAAAATAAAAAAAGGAGCTTTTTTAAGCTCCTTCTCTTCCAGATATCCCTTTTGTTTTATTGGTTATTTCTTTTTGTTCTTCATGAGGTCTTAATGATCTGACAGCAGCGCCTGCCTGCCACATTTCGGAATTTCTTATTTCTAAAAGTTCTTTATTTAAACTTTCCTGATAATTCGGTTTACCGCATTCTGTAATTACTCTTTTTGTTTCTATGCCTTTTTTAACGCTTTCATAGAGTTCGTTAAATAAAGGCAGTACGGCACTTTTAAATTTAGGCTTCCAGTCCAATGCACCTCTCTGAGCTGTTGCAGAACAGTTAGAATACATCCAGTCCATGCCTTTTTCATCTACAAGGCGTATCAGACTCTGTGTTAATTCTTCGACAGATTCATTGAATGCTTCGCTCGGAGAATGCCCGTTTTTTCTTAAAACTTCATACTGAGCTTCCATAATGCCTGCAAGAGCGCCCATAAGAACGCCTCGTTCACCTGTCAGATCGCTGTAAACTTCCTGTTGAAAGGTTGTCGGAAAAAGATAGCCTGAACCTACACCGATTCCGATTGCAAGGCATCTGTCCATTGCTTTTTTTGATGCATCCTGGAAAACAGCAAAACTTGAATTAATTCCAGCGCCTGAGAGGAAGTTTCTTCTTACTGAAGTTCCTGAACCTTTTGGTGCAACCATTATGACATCGATAAAGTCAGGCGGAATTACATTTGTCTGGTCTTTATAAACTATATTGAAACCATGCGAAAAATATAATGCGTCGTTTTTCTTTAATGCATTTTTAACTGTTGGCCATATCTGCATTTGAGCCGCATCACTTACAAGCATCATAAAGATCGTTCCTTTTGTCACGGCTTCTTCTATATCAAATAAACTTTCACCTGGCACCCATCCGTCAGCTACAGCTCTGTCCCAGTCCTTTTGAAATTTCTTTGCCTGTCCGATTATAACTTTAAAACCATTATCTCTTAAGTTTAAAGCTTGTGCAGGACCCTGAACTCCGTATCCCAATATTACTATTATATCATCTTTTAACACTTCACGAGCTTTGTTAAGAGGAAACTCTTCACGTGTTATAACTTCTTCAACAACTCCTCCAAAATTAATTTTAGCCATTGTATTGCCTCCTAATAAAAAAACTATTGATATGATTAAATTGAATGTAGATATTTAAAAAAGTTTATAACCAAAATAGCAGACTTTGTCAATTATAAAATAAAATTATTAAAGTTTAAATAACAAGGAAATATGTCTGTTTAAATTATTATCTTACGGGGTAATCTTAAAAAGTCAAAAAATTAAATACTTAAGTTCACTCAATGTCATAAGGATATAATAAAAATTGGAGAATAACAGCAGTGAAATCTTTTTTAGAAAATATATGGCACTCTAAATTGCCATATAAGGATAGGAATAGGTTTTATTGTTACTAAAAACCT
>JAFGQB010000103.1 GCA_016935915.1 Spirochaetota bacterium | reverse complement strand
TTATGACATTAGCTTGTTTTATCATAAAATAAAAACTTTTCTTAAGAAAATATTCATTACCATTATATCTTTTTATTATATATTTTATTTGACTAAATAAGGTTTATAAATTATAGTTTGTTTTATAAGTTAAATTTGATTAAAAATTTAAGGATGAACAATGAAAGATAGAATTTTGTTCAATTTTTTTGTTATATCATTAGCCATCTTTTTAATATCATGTCCCATTGAAACTGAAGAAAAAAAAGAAGTATCAAAAATAATCGCTCAATATACAAACGGGACTGATGAAATAACAATAAGTTTTGATATGGGAAGTATGGCTGGAATTAAAATATGCCAGGGTTTTAAGATTGCATCGGGCAGTAACTGTAAAAGCGTTGATCTGTATGCAACAACAAAGCTTTTTAATCCCACAGGCGATTATACTTTAAGAATAGAGATAGATAATGCCGGTAAACCTTCAGGTACTTTAGTTAATCCAGATGCAGTTGTGTCAAAAAATGGAGTAAATATTACTGAAAACAGCTGGAACAACTGGTCTTTTCCTAATTTATTTTCTCTTACCGCTAATACAACCTATTGGATCGTATTTACCACAAATGAAAGTTCTGTGATACCTGATCAACCGGGGATAAAATTTTATTATGACAGTACAGGTACTTATGCAGATGGTGCGTATGGAAGTTATGATAGTATGATGTTCAACTGGACTATAAATACTGATTTGGATTTGAGGTTCAGGGTTTATAAAGAATAATCATATTTTAATATTGTCATTATAATACATCTAATTAATCAAACAGGAATAAAGTAATTTTTACGGTCAACTGAAAGAGCGCAATAAAAAAGAAAAGTCTTGGCGGCATTAAAACAAATTTCACAAGTTTTTTTTTCACTGTATTTTTTTGTTCAATTCAATTATCATTACAATTTTATAAACATTATTTGAAAAAAGGTTTGCAATAATTTTAATAATATATTATATTCCAAAAATTATGAAAAAGCATTTACAGGATTTATTCAGCAAACCAAAATTTTTATTGTTCAAGATTTTATTATTATTGGCATTTTTAATAATATTTACCGGCAGTGATCTTTTTGTAAAATATATTGTTGAGAAGAATTTAAAAGACAAATCCGATATTGTGGTAATTAAAGATTTCTGGCATTATCGCTACGTTCAAAATGATGATATCGGGTTTTCCCTGTTGTCTTCTATAGAAGGCGTCAGCAAATTGAGGCTTTTCTTGATCCTTCAGGTTCTCGGACTGCTTATAGCACTGGGTTTTTATCTGGATATTAAGACAAAAGATCTTTCGAAAATTTTGATAATATCAGCTATTGCTGAGTTGTCTGTAGTTGTAATATTTTTGCTTCTTATAATTTTCAGTCTGTTTTATAATTCATCAGATGACAACATAAAGTGGATATTTTTGGTCTTTTTACAGGGATCAGGCACATTTCTGGTTTTTTTGATCTATTTATTTACTAAAAAATGGAAATACATAATTCCGCTGGCTTTGATCATAAGCGGAGCTTTGGGCAATGTTTTTGACAGAGTGATCAGGGGATATGTGGTTGATTTCGTAATGTGGACATTTAAATTTATTCCGCATCCTCTTTTTAATCCCTGGCCGATATTCAATCTTGCTGATGTTTATACAGTGAGCGGAGCTGTTTTGTTATTCATTATTTTACTGTTTTTTTCAAAAGATGAATTGAAAGAAGATGTAAAATTAAATGATGAATTAACCGGTATAGGTGCTGTAACATATAATGATTACATAGAATCAAAAATTTCACATGAACAGATTAAGGAAGAGTCGAACAATCTTGAAGAAAAAGAAAACAGCACAAAAAAATCAAGAGTTAAAAAAAAATCCGATGACAATGACTTAAATAATGATATAATAGACATTCAGTAGAATAATTATTTTATTTTTTTAATATCATACCTAAAATTCATTTATTATCAGAAAAAATCAATTTTATTAATAATTTTTCATTATTTGAATTTTTGTTGAAAAATAAATTTTTTTATTTTATATTTTAACTTGAGGAGCTTCTTATGGCTGAAAACTTATCTTTGGTAACATTTAAAATCAGTTCAGAATTGTACGGCATAGACATAATGGATGTCATGGAAATAATCAGATTGTGTGAAATAACACCTATACCGAATTCTCCGGACTTTATAGACGGTGTAATAAATTTAAGAGGCGATATAATCCCTATAGTTGATTTGAAAAAAAGATTTAATTTTGATGAAAAAACTTTTACCGAAGAAGAAGAATTATTGAGAGGCATAATTATAATCCTTGTCAATGACTTAAGAATAGGCATTATTATAGATCAGGTTTACAAAGTTATAAATATTTATAGAGAAGAGATCAAACCTCCTCCGCAGATGATAACAGGTATCGGGGCAGAGTACATTCAGGGAGTGGTAAAGCTCGAAGAAGATGATATATTATTGATACTGTTAAATATAAAAAAACTGTTCAGTAAAAAAGAACTTCTTCAAATGATGGTGTAGTTCATTCCTTTTTGAGAATTATTATAAAACCACATATCATAAAGATATAGGGAAAATAATTTATAAGATAGTCATAAATGGGAATATCTTTGATCATAAAGTCTGCTAGAATAAATATATTGAGCTTTTTTAATACCCTGAATGCCATTATTAAATATAAAAAAACACCTGATATAACAAAAAAAAGGTTTTGAACCTTTTTGGTTTTTCCATATGAGAGTATTCCTAAAAGAGCCATTATACTGCCGAGTGCAATATCTACTATAATATATGTAAAATCATTAAATAGTATTTTAGTCATGACTTTATCCTTGATAAATAGTTTTTCTGGTTTTCATCCAATATTATCGGTAAATAATTATAATAAGGAGCATATTCATTTAAAAGTATTTTATATTTTTTGTAGGAATTTATAACTTCGCTGTAATCTTGATCTGTTTTATCATATATAAATATTCTTTCAGCTTGAGTAAAATTTTTCCATTTAAGTTTAATTATTTGAGTTTTATCGTTCTTTTTAATTAAATAATAATTTTTCAGACTTGTTGAAATATATAGAGAGGGGATCAAGCCAATATCATTTGATATAAATTGGCTTTCATTTAAAAAACTGGAATTTTTTTTAATTAAAATATTAATGTATTTGAAATTACCGCTGTAAATTTCCGGCAGGATGATTATATCGGAGTTAAAGGTTTCCAATATTAGTTCAGGATACCAGAAATAATTCAGTATTTTATCATTTGCAATCAGTTTTATTTTTTCTTTTATTTTTGCGGTGTTTCCGGCGCACTCGATATAAAATTTAGCCATATCAATGATATTTATTTCTTTAATATTTTTTTTATTTTCATTTGGTATGATAAACCTTTCAAACCAATTCTTAAAGTTATTTCCCGTGATTTTTATTTTTATTTGTGACTGTTGAGCATAAGCTGAAAATCTTGAAAAAAACTCAATTAATGAAAAACAAGACGTCAATAGATAATCTTTACCAAAAAGTTTTTCAATGAGCTTTTTGAATTTTATATGATATGAACTATTACCTGTAATATTCCATGCAGATGATATATCATTTTTTGTATAAGTTGTTAGAGTTTTAAATGAGTGCCCTAAAATATTTAAATTGGATGTTAAGTCATAAAATTTTTCATGATGGATGTTTTTAAGATATGGACCTTTTGCTCTTTTAAAAGTATGACTTTTCTCCAAATGTTCTACCCCTATTTATTTAATTAATCATCGATTTTTTCCAACTTCACTTTATCTAAAAAAAGTTCAAAACATGAATGATCCCAAAAATCAACTAATGCAACTCTTTTCCCGTTTATTATATCGATCTTTATGATTTTACCTTTCCCAAATTCTTTATGTTTAATGATATCCCCATTTTTTAAATTCATTTTATTATTAACATTTTGATTGTAAAAATTCAATTGCAATAAATTTTCAGGCATCTCATCAATGAATCTTGATCTTGATCTTTCTGCAAAAACTCCGTATAAATTTCTGTTCAGACAGTATGAGATAACTAAGTTATTTTTGGCTCTGGTAATAGCAACATAAAACAATCTTCTCTCCTCTTCATCATAATGCTCTTCAAAATCATCTTCCATTGATTTGGATGATGGGAAAAGTCCTTCCTCCATTCCGACAATAAAAACATTTTCAAACTCCAGTCCTTTGGCATTATGAGCAGTTAAAAGTTTTATTTTTTCTTTTTTACCTTTATCTTCATCCTTTACAGGGCTTAATGTAACATTTTCAAGATAATTTAATATTTCTTCTTCAGAGCAATCAATATTTTTCACAGAGCTTGCCAGTTCTTTTAAATTTGAAACTTTATCAAGTCCTTCTTTACTGTCAATAATTTCATAATGTTCATATATTTTTAATTTTTCAAGATAATACTCAAAGAGTTTATCCAAAGTTTTAATGTTTAAATCATTGGCTTGGTAAAAAATTTGATATATATCAGATAATTTTTTACATATCTTCCTTGATAAGTTTTCAATTTTATTTATATTTTTTAAAACTTTTAAAATATCATAATCATACTTTTCCGATTCTTTGAATATCAAGCTAAGAGTTTTTTCTCCTATACCTTTTGGTGGTTTATTTATAAATCTTGAAAATGAAATCCTATCCATCGGATTTATGATCCATTTTAATATTGAAATTGCATCTTTTATTTCTTCTCTTTCATAAAAAGCAATTGAACCGACTATAACAAAAGGTATTTTTAATTTATTGAAAATTTGTTCAAACGGTCTTGACTGATTATTTGTTCTATACAAAATTGCTGTTTCATTTAAATTAAAACTCTTTTGATTAATGATTTCGATAATTTTTTCCACTTCATTAAATTCATTTGCTGCATTAAAAACAATTATCCTGCTTCCTGTTTTTTTATTGCTATATAAGTTTTTTCCAAGTCTCAACTGGTTATTTGCAATTACTGAATTTGCAGTCTCAAGAATATTTTTCGTTGATCTGTAGTTTAATTCGAGCTTGATTATTTTGGCATCATCAAAGTCATTCTGGAAATTCAGGATATTATTTATATCAGCACCCCTGAATTTATAGATTGATTGATCTTCATCTCCAACTACTAGTATTTTATTTTTATCCCCCTTTAATTGTTTTAATAGTTCAAATTGAGATTTATTTGTATCCTGATATTCATCAACCAGTATATATTTAAACCTGGATTTATATTTTTCGAGTATAATGGGATATTTATTGAAAATTTCGATTGTTTTTGATATCAGATCTTCAAAATCAAAACAATTTGATTTTAATAGATATTCTTCATACAAATCATGGATTTTTTTGAAATTATCAAAATCTATGTTTTTAAATACAGCTTTACCCAAATTTTGTTTATATATCTGTATAAGTTTATAATAGTAGTTTGCATTTTTATTATCTATGTTTTTATTTTCATTAATTATTTTTTTTAATATCCTAATAGAATCATCCGAGTCACTAATCTGAAAGTATCTTGACCTGTTGACAAGAAAAGCTTCATTTCTAAGTATGTAAGCACAGAAAGAATGGAATGTTTTTATCATCAAATCAAAATCATATTTCAAGTAATTCTGTACACGTGCTTTCATTTCATTTGCAGCTTTGTTTGTGAAGGTGACTGCAAGAATATTTCCGGGACTTATCTTCTTTTCTTTTATAAAATAAATGATTTTTGAAGTAATCACCCTTGTTTTTCCTGTACCTGCACCTGCAAGTATCAGAACGTTATTATCATTGTTTAATATTACGTTTTTTTGTTCATCATTTAAAGAATTTAATATATCTTCCATAGTTATCTCAATTTATGGCTTGGCAAAAAAATCCTTATTGTTTAATTTTATTATATCTGCATTAATGAAAGATCCGATCTGGGCATTTTCTGTGTTTACCAGAGTTAATCCGTCCACTTCTGGAGCCTGTCCCCAGAACCTTCCGAAATACAGATTTTCTCCTTCTATTTTTTCTTCAATAAAAATTTTTTCTCTTGATCCGATAAATCTTTGGAGCCTTTTACTTGTGATTTTATCAGATTCATCCAACAGTTCTTTTAATCTTTTCTTTTTTATTGATTCTTTTATCTGTCCTTTCATAATTCCTGCTTCAGTATTGTCTTCCCGTGAGTATGTGAAGCCGCCTGTCCAATCAATCTGGGCTTTTTTTAAGAATTCAAATGTTTCTTTAAAATCTTTATCAGTCTCTCCAGGAAATCCGGTTATAAAAGTTGTACGGAATACAGGATTTATAAAAATTTCCTTGATGATTTTTAATAATTTCAGATAATTTTCCTGATTTCCTTTACGATTCATAAGTTTCAATATTTTATTATTGCCTGATTGGAAAGGCAGATCAAAATATGGTAAGAATTTTTTTGACTTGGCAAGATATTCAAGCATTTTACTGTCGATATGATCAGGGTGCATGTATAAAACTCTGATCCAGCAGTCATTGTTCACCATTTTATCGATTTCTGATATTAATTCTGCAAGCATTTTTTTTTTGTATATGTCAGTTCCGTAATTTGCCGTATCCTGAGAAATAATATTTATTTCATTGATATTTTTACTTTTTAAAAAATCCACTTCACTAAGGATTTTATCCATTTTTCTTGATCTAAAATTTCCTCTAATTTTTGGAATTAAGCAGTAACTACAGAAATTTGAACATCCGTCGCTTATTTTAAGATAGGCACTGCCTTTTATTCCTATCAACTCTCTTCCTGTTATTTCATCATTAAGAAAATCATGAATGATAATTTTATTACTTTTTTTAACTGCATTCAATATATCAGTCAGACTGCCTATTCCGAAAACAACATCAATTTCAGGTATCTCTTCTTTAATCGGTTTAGGGTAGTATTGTGCCAGACATCCTGCTGCAATTAACTTTTTACATTTACCGGTTTTTTTATATTCAGCAAGTTCTAATATAGTTTCAATCGATTCCTGTTTTGCACTTTTTATAAAGCCGCATGTATTTATAATGATTATATCCGCTTTTTCAGGTTCTCCAGTTATATTATATCCGTTGTTTTTTAATAAGAAGAGCATTTTTTCCGAGTCAACCTGATTTTTACTGCAGCCAAGAGTTTCAATATATATTTGTTTCAAATCTATTCCTTTAATTTAAGCTTTGTTAAAAATTAGCAGAGTTAAATTTATATATATATCAAATTATAAAAATTAATTACATATTTTAATTATTTTTTTTGAAATTTATTATGAAAAATATATCGGTAAATATTTAATAATTTGAATTAGTTTAGGGAACCAATCTGCAGTTCATATTCACCCGAGTTGTTTTTTTTCCATTCTAAAACTTTTACTGCAATTTCACCTGGATTACCGGGGATATATTCTTTGGCAATATCCTTTAAATTAAATGTTGCACTGCCTGCATTTGACAGCCATACTATTAATCTGTTTTTAGCTTCTATTTTTAAATCTGTATTTGGGTTATAGAATGTTTCAACTTCATCATGATCATCTGTTTTGTATTTTATATAAGTACCTGAAATTGTTTTAATGTTCAGTTTAATATCTTCAATAATATCTTTTTTAAGTAAAACTTCATTATCAACTGCATTTATTGGCTGCAAAGTATTTGCCGCCAGAGCTGTTTCGAGTGAATACAAACTAAAAGTAATATTAGCAGTTTCATTATCCCAGTTATTCAGTAATAATCCAACATCATTTATATTATTATTATCAAAATCTATATCCTTTAACTTATCCTGAAACAATATATGATCATTGGCCTGATTATCAGTGATTATTACATAAGGATTTATCTGTTTAATCTTATAAATAACATTACCGTTTTCTGATTTCATTATGATCGTATTATTTACCTTTAAATCAAAAGTAACCTTTGATCCAGGCTCAAGTATTTCGAAAACCTTCTTCTCAACTGTTTTTTTTTCAATCTTCTTTTTATTATCTGATATTTGACCAGAATAAGATTTATGTACGATCAAGATCATACCTGCTATTATTAAAGGTACAATAATTAAAATCATAATAATTATTATAGATTTTAGGTTTGAGGTCGGCTTTGGAATGAGCTTTTCTATCGGTGTCGGAGTTTCTGCTATTTTGATCCTGTCATATTTGTTTATTACTTCATCAGGGTCAAGACCTATGTATCTGCAATAAGTTCTTAAAAAACCTTTTAAGTATGCTTCCCCGGGAAATGCCGAATATTCATCGTTTTCAATAGCTTCTAAATATTTCAACGAAATATTTGTCTCTTTTGCGATTTGATGCAAATTAACCTTAAGCTTTAATCTTTCCTCTTTTAAATATTCACCTAATGAATCCATAGCTTGATTATCTTAGTTCTCCTTGATTTGTTATAAAATTATCCATTGTTCTAGCATGTGCAGGAGGTTCATAATTAAAAAGTAAATCCGGTAAAGTAGCATTCAGTTTTATATTTTCATATTCTATTATTATTTTTCTATATGCTGCAGTAATTCCTTCAATTTTTCTGATAATACCGCTGGGTTCGACTGTTAAATATATAACATTTATTCCATTTCTGGTGGATCTCCATCTGATCAATTTAAACTGATATACCTTATAACCCTTGTAGTCAACTAGATTTTTTGATTCATGGAATTCAACAGCATAGTCACTTAAGAATTTATCAAATCCAACTGAATCAAATATAATGGAACTAACTGATTCCTGATTCTCATTGTTTTCTTTTGAACTGCTTTTATTTTTTTCTACCTTTTCGCTTTTTGAATTAGTTTTTTCAATATCCGATTCAATATCCGGGTGTTTTTTTTCTTTATGCATCAAAGTTTGTTTTAATACAAAATTATGTGTCGGTAGATACAACCAGAAGTCATATCCGTTTGTACAAAATACCTGATTTGGAGGATTGGTAAAATTAAGTCTCAGTCTTTGTGAATTTTTAAAATATAGTTTGCCTTCCTGATTATTGTCATTTTGAATCCATTTGAAATCTGCTTCATAGTCTTTGATATTTGTTTTATAATTAATTGATATTTTTTCCAATAATTCTTTTGCACTTAACAGCTCATCAGCACAATATATAAAATTGTTAAAAAAAGTCGTAAAGGCTAAAACAAAAATTAATTTATATAAAAATTTCATTTTCTGATTATCCTGATAATAAATAAAACAATATCTAAATATTTAAAATTATGGCATGAATTTGTCAAGTAAAAAGTAAACAATTTATACTTAATTTATAATTGAATATAAACTGCCTGCTAAATTCGTATTAATAAATCAATACCCCCAAATCCTGAAAAATATCCGTAATCATTAAATGTGAATCCTCCGCCTAATTCAATTTTAAAAACCTTTTTAATAAAGAAACCGAAATAAAAACCATTAAAGAAATTAAAAAAATCAATGGCAAAGTCATTAAGATGAATAATTATTCCTAATTTTCCTTTAAATGTTATGAATTTAAGAATTAAAAAATAGAATTCCATTTTTGATAATAACAGGACATTGTGAAGATATGAAAAATTTAATTGAAAACTGTTCTCAGAATCTGAACCGATCCCTATGCCGAGATTAAAAGCCGGTCCTTTCTGGCATGCTCCAATAGCAGTCCAAAAAAAAATGCCTGAAATATTATTGAATATCTTATACAAATATTCAAATCCTCCCATAATACCGAAATCATAAAATTCAAAATTATTGGAATATAATCCCTTGGTAAATCCGATGTGATCTATTTTTATAGAAAAAGCATGTTTATTTCTTGATTTAAATTTAAATTTTGTTAAAAAATATTCATTGAGATAGTCTTTTGATCCGGAAAATCCGGTATCAGTTGAGTTTTTTATTAAAAAGGTGTTTTTTGAATACCATTTATTGCCAAATGTCAAATCATCCGATGTATCGATGACATCGCTTGTTGCATCTTTACCATTATTTAAAATTGTTATTGTAATTGTATGATCTTCAGTTAAATCCTTCAATATATTTTGAGAAAAAGGGGAAATTCTTGCTGATAAAAAAAAAATAAATATTAATAAAAATTTAATTGTTTTCATATATTATATAAAAAAGATAGCCAATGGAGGGAATTGAACCCTCAAACCTATTCATTACGAATGAATTGCTCTGCCAATTGAGCTACATTGGCTAAAAGTATTATGATGATGACTATTTATCATCGATATTATCATTAGTATTGTTATTTTTAAATATCTTTATTTACTGTTTTTTTTAATCCTTTATGATTGTGAGTACTTATTAAAACACTGAATGGTCTTAAAGCTTCAATGTTGAAGCAAATTACATTTATAACAGACATTATTGGAACTGCAAGAATTACTCCCATGAGACCCCAGATATAACCCCAGATTATCAACGATGTCAATATGACAATAGGACTTAAGTTCACTTTTTTGCTCATAAGCTGGGGTTCAACAATATTACCCATAATCTGTTGAATAATTATTAAAAATACTCCTAAAAATATGAAGCCTAGTAAACTGTTATGCTGTATTATAGACATCAGTAATGGAAAACCTACAGCTATTATTGAACCGATATAAGGGACAAAATTGAATATAAACAGGATAACACTCCATACAAACGGATATTTTATTTTAAAAGCGATCAATATAAAAAAACTGAAAAATCCAACAAAAAAGCTTACTATAAATTTTGCGACAACATAATTTTGAAGCTGATCCATTACATTTGATATTATATTGTTGATCCTGGGACCATTTTTATCAGGAAATGCTTCTAAAATTCTTAAAGAAAGATTATTCATACCTGGTATTAAAAATATAAGTGCAATAGCAAATATACCGAATGCTTTCAGTAGATCTAAAGTGAAACCAAGAGGTTTTAAAAAATAATCATTGAAATTTTTTATGGTTATGAACTGACTTATGGAGTCCATAATCAAAGTCATTATGTCTTCCTGATATATATATTTTCTGACAAAATCATTTTTAGACAGGTAATTTATAAAGTCAATTATCTGATCCCGCAGTTCTTTGGCAAATTTCGGCAAATCCTCAAAAAATGAACCCAGAGAAAAAGTCAGAAAGAAGATAATCAGAGCAAACATTAATATAAAAATGGTATAAACTATTGTGCTTGATAAAAAAAAGTTTAATTTTAATTTCTGAAGTCTTGTGATAAAAGGCTGTAAAAGCATTGATGTAAAAAAAGCGAAAAATATAGGCACCAATGCTTCTGCCATTATATGAGTAAAATATAGAAGTCCAAAAAATGCAAATATGAACAATATCAGCAGAATATTTTTTAGTATTTTGGTTTCATTGGACTGCATTTAAAAAAACCTCATATATTTTATATTTATTTATCTGAAATATACAATAATTATTGTAAAAAAAACAATAACTAGCGAAAATGATAATATTATAAATAAGAACCAGAACTTTCTTTTTGAAAAGCTATTTACCCCGTAATTTAATTGGGATTTTCCCTTTAAAATAATGTTATTAATATTTTTTCTTCCGCATTTAGGGCATGTGTCGTATTTAAAATCTTCAACCGAACCTGTAAAATAACAAAAAGGACATTTTATATTGCCTAATTTTACACCGCAATGCATACATACAGTTGCATTTTTTTCAACTTCTTTTCCGCATTTTCCGCATAAATAGGCAATGCTGTTGTTTGATTTTTTCGCCAATACATTTTGTAACGGTTTTTTCATAACGGTTGTTATTAATATACAACTTATTTTTAAATATATCAATTATATATAAAATATAAAATTAATTAATTTTTAATATTACTATTTTTTTTTTAGATTTTAAAAACTATGAGCAAGACCGATTAAATCTTTATAATTCAATTTTTTTTCTTTTAAATAATTGTCAATTCCATTATTGATTTTTGAAAAGATTTCCAGTCCTTCATATAATATACCAGTACCGATGCTGTATAGAGACGCTCCAGCTAAAATTATCTGAATGGCATCTTCTTCTGAGATTATACCTCCTACTCCTATTATTGGAATTTTAACACTTTTATAAATATCATAAACACATCTGACTGCAATTGGAAATATTCCGGGTCCTGTAACCCCGCCTATTTTATTGGAAATTTTAGGCTGAAAAGTATTTATGTCAATCAGCATGCCCGGTCCAACAGAATTTATTGCAGTTATACCATCAGCTCCCTCTGATTCGACTTTTTTTGCAATTTCACCGATATTATTAAAGTTTGGAGAGAGTTTTACGATCAGTGGTTTTTTTGTCGCTTTACGAACTTCTTTCGTAACTTTCGCAGCCGATTCACTTGATGCCGCAAAAGGTTGCCCGAATTCTGATTCAACGTTGGGGCAGGAAATATTTGCTTCTATGGCATCATAAGATTCATTATCCAACATTTCTGCGGTTTCTGCGAATTCTTTGGGAGTACTGCCGAAAATAGAGGCTATAATTACCGCATCAGAATTATTTTTAATGATTTTTAATTCTTTATTGCTGTTTGCAACACCGGTTGATGATAAACCGACTGCATTTATCAGACCTGCTTTATAGACCTGTATAATTGGAGTTTTATGTCCCTCTCTTATATTTTTTGATATTGATTTTGTTGTTATGCCTCCTGCTCCGCATCTGGCAACTTTAACCATTGACCAGCCGGTCAGTCCCATAATACCTGAAGCAAGCACACCGTTTCTTTTAAATTTAAGTTTGCCGAATTTTATTTCAGATGACATTTTAACTCCTGATTAATTATATGCTGAAAAATTTTAAATTTGTCAATCATTTGATTGATTAGTTAAATAAAAATTTTTATCTTTTTTGAATTTAAATAATTATTCAATGAGTAAATTTTTTTAACGAAAATTAAAAAAAAATCTTTTAATATATATTTATTTTTGATATATAATAAAAACAATTAAAAAAGTTTAAAATTTGGAATTAAAAAGTCATGAATTCTTATAATTTTTCAACTCCTTCATATATAATTTATTCTAACGGCAGACGAATTCCATCTGAGATTGAAACAAAAATAAAAAAAATTATCATTACAGATAATTTAAATGATGTCAGTACTTTTAAGATCAGGTTTAATGGCAATGATTTTGATCTGCAGAGGAATAAGGACATATTCATAGGGACAGAGCTGAAAATTTTAACAGGTTATAAGGATAATGTTGAAAATATTCTTACCGCTGATATAACAGGATTATCCCTTGATCTAAATCAAAGAAGCGGATCAAATTTTAATGTTATCGGGAAGAACATACTCCATAAATTCACATACAGCTCGGATTACCTGACTTATAAAAAATTATCAATCGATGAGATAATGAGAAAATTATTGTCAAAAAAAGGACTTGAAACTAGATTTGAAAACATTTCATTTCAAAAGAAAATAATTTCTTTTAAATACAAGAACGATCTTGATTTTATTAAAGAGGTATGTGATTATCATAATTATACATTTTACGTCAGGGACAAGATATTTTATCTGAAAAATAGATCTTTTAAAGAACAGGAAGATGTTGTTTTGGAATACGGAAAATCAATCATTGATCTTACGGTTGATTTTGATACTGCATATCGTATTGCCGAACTAGATGTTAAAAATTATAATTTTAATAAAAAGAAGCTGGAGCATAAAACTATGACGATTAATGAAATAAGCGGAATAAATAAAAAATTTAATAATTCGTTTAAGCAGAAAGAAGTTTTGATAGATAAAAACATCAAGGATGCTAAAAGTGCAGATGAATCATGTAAAAATAAATTAATTAAAAGAAATACAAAGATTATTTGTATTAATGGTACAGTAAGAGGTAATAATCTGATCAGAACAGGCAGTTTAATAAAATTCAATAATATCCAAGATGAATATTCTGGCACTTATCTGGTTAAAAAAGCTTTTCATGTTATATCGGAATACGGGTATACAACTGGATTTTATTGTGAAAAATGATATTTTTATTGAATAAAATTAAAAATAAATTTATTTTAAAAAATCATTATGGTATAGTATTTAAAATTATATTGTAAGAAAAAATAAAATGAAAAAAATAGCAGTTATAGGACTTGAAAAAAATAATGTCTGGGATTTTTATAATAAAATCAATCATTTGAAAAAAGAATATGACATTGATTTTATACCTTTTATTTATTCCCAAAATGATAGAAAGTATTATGATACACTTCAGGATGAAAAAAGCGATCCGCGTGAGTTTTTTTGTGCAATATCAGTTGGAGGCGACGGCACATTTTTATATACATCCAGGGTTTTTGCCGGAACCGATATTCCGATATTCGGTATAAATAAGGGACATCTTGGGTTTAATACCAATATAGAAGAAAATGAATTTGAAATTTATTTTAGGGATTTTATTGAAGGCAAAAATGAGTTTGATTATAAATTTTTGATGGATGTTTTCATAGAAGGGGAAAAAGATAAATATCTTGTATTGAATGAAGGTGTTATTTCATATTCGGGCATATCAAGAACCATTAAACTGAGAGTTGAAATAAAGAACAATAAAATAATTAATAATTTCAGAGGAGATGGTTTAATAATAAGCACGCCTACGGGTTCAACAGGTTATAATTTGAGTTCCCAGGGTCCTATACTTCATCCGTCTGTGAATGCATTTGTTTTATGTCCAATATGCCCGCTTACACTGGCGATCAGACCCTACATACTGCCCTCTGATGAAATAATATATGTCCACATTGAAGAATCATCATCACAGCCTCAGATGACCCTTGACGGACAAAGGATAATTATGCTTAAAACAGGACAGAAAATTATTTTTAAAAAATCAGAAAAAAACGTTAAGATAGTAAAGGGTAGTAAGACATTTTCTGAAATTTTGGAAAAAAAACTTCATTGGATGGGATAAAATATGCTTGAGTACCTGAGTATAAAGAATTTTGCTTTAATTGAAAACAGTGAAATTAACTTTTCAAACAATCTCAACATCATCACAGGAGAGACAGGTGCAGGCAAATCAATAATCATTCAGGCAATTGCGATTTTATTGGGGGGCAGGGCTACTGTTGAGCACATCAGATCAGGTATGGAGGAAGCTGTATTAAACGCAACCATTGATATTTCTGGACAGAAGGAGATTATTGATTATCTAAATAATTTAGGAATTACCGTTGAAAATAATGAGCTGCTTTTGAGAAGGATACTGACATGTTCTGGAAAATCGAGATCGTTTATAAACAGCGCTCAGGTTACAAGCAAGGAGCTTAACGTAATATCATCTGCGCTTTTTGATTTTCATGGACAGAATGAAGGTATATCATTATTGAAAAAAAGCACTCATTTAAATTATCTTGATTCATATTTAAAGCTTGGCAAAGAACTGGAAACTTTACGTGCATTATATAAGGAACTGAAGAAAGTCAAGGATTCATTGAAGTTCATTGAGGAGTCAAAAAAGGACAAAGAGAGACAGCTTGAGCTTCTGCAATATGAAATTGAGGAGATTGAAGCATCCAATATAAATGATGCAGAAGATGAAAACTTAAAAAAAGAGATAAAGATATTTGAAAATATTGAAAAGATCACATCAAGTCTTGATGAGGCATACGGATTGTTCATGGGGGAAAACGGTATTACATCAAGAATGAAAAATCTTAAAAAGATTTTAACCGTTATTTCGGAAATGGATCCTTCTATGAACAGCACAGCCAACGATCTGTCGGATATTTATTATCAGACGGAAGAAATTTTTGAACGCATTTCCGCAAAAAAATCAAATATTAACTTTGAACCGGGCAAACTGGATAAACTTATAGAAAGAAACGAATTAATAGAAAAGTTAAAAAGAAAATACGGAGGAAGTATAAACGGGATTAAGGATTATCTCGAAAAAGCAAAATCTGAGTTGAACTTAATCACATTCTCATCTCAGCAGAGTGATAAATTAAAAGAAGAGAAAAAAGAACTTGAAAATAGATTTATAAATTTAGCATTGTCAATTTCTGCAAAAAGAAAACAAGGGTGTAAAGTGCTTGAAGATAAGGTTAAAAATGAGCTTTTTGGACTGGCGATGAATGATGTTGAGTTTAAAATAAATATAGAAATGTTTGCAGAAAGCAGTAATGAAACCAGTGAAGATATGATAAATTTTAACGGTGAAAAGTATAAAATTACTGAAAAAGGCATAGATAATGTAGAATTTTTAATAAGTCCCAACAAAGGCGAGCCTTTAAAAAGTTTAATTAAAATAGCCTCAGGCGGTGAATTGAGCAGGATAATACTTGCATTAAAGAGCGTGCTTGTGGAAGATGATAATATAAAAACTATGATATTTGATGAAATAGACTCAGGCATCGGAGGCAAGGTTGGACTTTCAGTAGGAAAAAGCCTGAAAAGACTCGGTAAATATAAACAGATCATCTGTATTACACATCTGCCTCAAATAGCAGCAGGAGGTACAAAGAATTTTTTAATCAATAAAAATGTTGTAGGCGGACGAACTATATCAACCATTGAATCAGTTGACAATAAAGATAAGGTAAATGAAATTGCCAGGATGCTCTCTGGACATATAACTGATGTCAGTATGAACCATGCCAAAGAATTAATAAATGAACTTGCTTTAAAATAAAAATTTTTTAATTTTTTTCTTGACCTATTTAAAAATAATTACTAATGTTTATATAATTAATGGATGAAAACAAGGTAATAAAATGAAACGATTTAACTGGAAATTACTAGACTTTTTTGGATATAAACTTAATAAGCCTTTCTATTTTTAGAAAGGCTTTTTTTTTGTATAAATCTCTTATAAAAGGAGGGAAAGTTTGGATTTTAAAAATAAAAGTATTATTTCATTAAGAGATCTTACTAAGGAAGAAGTTGAATTTATACTTCAAAAATCCGATGAAGTTAAATCAGATAAGCATCCTGATGCTTTGAAAGATAAAGTAATGGCAAGCCTTTTTTTTGAACCTTCCACAAGAACAAGATTATCTTTCGAATCTGCCATGATTTCGCTTGGCGGCAAGGTTTTTGGTTTCGCAACTCAGGATTCTTCTTCGGTAAGTAAAGGTGAGACATTGAAGGATACTATTAAGATGGTTACAGGTTATTGTGATGTCATAATAATGCGCCATCCATTGGAAGGAGCATCAAGAGCAGCACAGGAAGTATCCTCTGTCCCCATTATTAATTGCGGGGACGGCTCCAATCAGCACCCGACTCAGGCGCTTCTTGATCTTTTTACGATTAAGGATAAATTTAAAAAAATTGACGGATTGAATATCGGGCTTTACGGCGATTTAAGGTACGGAAGGACAGTACATTCGTTATCAATGGCTTTATCCCATTATAAAGTCAACTTATATTTCATTTCACCCAAGATTCTTCAGATGCCAGACCATTATAAATTATATCTTAATCAATGCGGATTGAAGTATTTTGAAGCAGAAAGTCTGGAGGAAGTAGCGGATAAACTGGATGTAATTTATGTTACAAGGATTCAGAAAGAAAGATTTGCTGATCCTGAGGAATTTGTAAAAGTTGCAGGAAGCTATAAGATAACTTTAAATACTCTTGGCATGCTTAAAAAAAGCGCAAAAATAATGCATCCACTGCCCAGAGTGAATGAAATAGATACTTCTGTTGATAATACCGAGCATGCTATTTATTTTGAACAGGCGCATAACGGAATTCCAGTAAGACAGGCATTACTGGGACTTGTGACAGGAGGCATAAGATGAATGACAGACCTTACAAGGTATTTAAAATTGACAACGGAACTGTAATTGATCATATAAGTTCAAGAATGGCTTTGAAAATAATTGATATACTAAAGGTTCAGGAACAGGGCATCATTTCGATCGGAATTAATTTCAACTCAAAAAAAATTGATAAAAAAGATATAATAAAAATCGAAAATGTTTATCTTGACAAAAAGGAAACCGACCTTATTGCATTATTATCGCCTAATTCCACGATCAACATAGTTAAAGACGGCATTGTTATTGAAAAAAGAAAGATAGATATGCCTAAAGAAATTGAAGGCATAATAAAATGCCCCAATCCGATGTGTGTAACAAATACTTATCATGACTGCAGTACCAAATTCATTGTTGTACGCTATGATGAAGCTTCAACAATCTTGCGATGCTATTACTGTGAAAGAGAGACTCCTGTATTGCCAATGTTGATACAATGATTTTTTAATAAAAACATGTTATGCATTTGCAGATAGGTTCATCATGGTTTTTTTATAGATCACGGAATAAAGATTTTATAAAAATATTTAAATTAAAAAATTAAATTCAGTAAATACATGAGTTTAAAAAAATAGGAATAATTAATTTTAGACCAATAGAAAGTTTGTGTTTAATTAAAGCAAAAATTAAGCGGCTTCTGTACTGGTTAGTTTTAAAGCGCTTTGTATTCTTTTTTTATATATCAGCAATAGCATTGAGAATAAAACAATCATTATACCGCATGTTAAATAAGCTGTTTGAACATTAAATTTGTCCATAATGATACCTGTTAGTAATCTGCCAAATGCACCTGAACCTTGAAAAACCAGTATATATACACTCATAACTCTGCCTCTGAGCTCTTCTTTTATATTCAACTGCATTGTAGTATTAGCACTGGAAGTGAACATAACTGTAAATAGTCCGGTTCCCACAAGCGTTAAACCAATTATAAAAAATATATTCGATAATGCGGTTAAACATAAAAATCCTCCGATAATAAATGGAACAACATTTAATATAAATTTTTTTGGACCTGACTTACTTGTTGATGCAATAATCATGGCACCTGTTAATGAGCCAACTCCCATAAATGACATCAAAAAACTAAATGCCGTCACATCTCTTTTCAGTACAGTTTTGACAAGTACAGGGATGAGAACATTGAAATTCATTGCAAAGATTCCTATAACAGAAATCGCAAGCAAGGTATTTAGCAGAATATAATTATTTAGAATATACTTTAATCCTTCCATAATATCCGCAATTACATTTTTCCTTGCTTTTTGTACAGGTTTATTCAATGATGAGAGAGGTATGATAAAAATTATACAGAAAAACATAAGAGCAAATGTCATGGAATTTATAAAAAAACATAAGGCAATACTTAAATAAGCCATAACAAAACCCGCAATTAAGGGGCCTATTATCCTTGCAACATTGAAAGCAGAAGAACATAAGGCTATTGCATTCATCAAATCATTTTTTTCTACCAATTCGATATAAAAGGACTGTCTCGCCGGTATGTCAACACTGTTATTAATTCCCATTAAGCATGCTGCTATCAAGATGTGCCAGTATTTAATCCATCCGATCCAGATGAGCAATGCAGTAATAAAAGTAACAATAAATGCAACGGATTGAGTTATCAATAATATTTTTTTCCTTGGATAACGATCAAGGATAACCCCTGCAAATATTGTTAGTAAAAAAACAGGAACAGTTTGAACTACTCCCACGAGGCTCAATAAAAACGGTGAATTGGTCAAAGAATATGCAAGCCATGGCTGTGCTATGCCCTGCATCCATGTACCAATTACAGATATACAAAAACCTATCCAATATAATCTAAAATTAATATGCTTTAATGCAGCAAAGGGATTATTTATTTTTTTTTCAGGTTTCTTGATATTTCCCATATAATCTTAAAAAAAATTTGATGAATCAAATTGTTTCCAATTAAGTCCTATGAAAGTAAAAATGTCAATCAGATTTAAAAAATTTAACTATTCTGATAATTATTGAAATTAAAAATTCTGATGGTATTTAAGTTTTAAAAAAAACCTTCCTTCAAAAAAGAATAATGAAATAGATGTTTTATTAATGATTTTTTATTTTTATAATTTATTGTTAATATCTAGTTCAAGGATATAATAATCTTCATTACCATGATTGGTCACACCGCTTATATTTATTGATTTTGACCTGCCTGCAAGGATGTAATATCCATCGATTGACTGTTGTAATGATATAGAATCATCAGAATCAGATCCGCCAAACATTTTTTCCCATGTAATATTACCTGAAGAATCAAGTATGCTTATATAATAATCAGTGCTTCCATGATTAATTAGATCATTCATATCAGTTGAACTTGAGGTTCCAGTAACAATATAATTTCCTCCACTTGTTTGTACTATAAAACAAGATTTTTCAGTATCAGATCCTCCGTACATTTTCTGCCATATAATATTTCCGTTAGAATCAAGTTTAATAATATAATAGTCATCACCGCCGTGATTGGTTAAACCAATAATATCGGTTGAAGCTGAAACACCTGCAACAATATAGCCTCCATCGATTGTTTTCTGCATAGTAATAGGTCTATCATCTCTGGAACCGCCGTATAATTTCTGCCATACAATATTTCCGTTAGAATCAAGTTTAATAATACAGTAATCATAACTTCCTAAGCTTATATTTAATATATAAAATACACCAATAGCAATATAGCCGCCATCACTTGTCTGCTGTATTGTTGTGATGTTTTCATAGTGTACCCCTCCGTACATTTTCTGCCATACAATATTTCCGTTTGAATTTAGCTTGATAATATACCAGTCAGCTCCGCCATGAAAAGTTACACCGCTGATATTTGTTGATCTTGACCAGCCTGCAACAACATATCCTCCGTCACTCGTCTGCAGTAAAGACAGAAAACCTTCAAATTCAGATCCTCCGTACATTTTCTGCCATACAATATTTCCGTTAGAATCAAGTTTGATTATATAATAATCTTCTAAACCGTGATTAGTTAAACCGCTTATATTAGTTGAACCTGAAACACCGGCAACAATATAGCCGCCGTCACTAGTTTGTTGTATTGACGAACACCAATCGTCCCAGTTGCCACCGTACATTTTCTGCCAAACAATATCACCATTGGAATCAAGTTTGATGATATAACTATCCCAGTTTCCATGATTAGTTAAGCCGCTGATATCTGATGAGGAGGATATACCAATAACAATATAACACCCGTCGTTTGTCTGCTTAATTGACCATGCTTGATCAGAACTGGAACCTCCGTACATTTTCTGCCAGATAATATTTCCATTGGAGTCAAGTTTGATAATATAATAATCTTCACCGCCGTGATTAGTTACACCTTCAATATCAGTTGAACTTGAAACGCCTGCAACAATATAGCCTCCATCGCTTGTTTGCTGCATTGAATAAGGTCTGTCACTACTGGAACCTCCTAACATTTTCTGCCAGGTTATTATTGAAGGAGATTTGTTTTCATTTGTTTCACTTAAATCGCTTGTTAAAAAAGGATTATTAAAATATCCACAGCTAATAAATAAAAATATGATTGCGATTACTTTTTTCATAACAACTCCGAATATATAATTATTATTAAATTATATTAAATTTTTTTTTAGTATTGTCAAATAAATAATAAAACGATAAATTTTAATTTATAGAAATTTTTCTAATTGCAGATATAAAAAATACAAATTATTTCCTAAAATCATGACTGCAGTACCAAATTCATTGTTGTACGCTATGATGAGGCTTCAACAATCTTGTGATGCTATTACTGTGAAAGAGAGACCCCTGTATTGCCAATGTTGATACAATGATTTTTTAATAAAAACTTGTTATGCATTTGCAGATCATTTCAACATCCTTTTTAAGAAGTGTGGAATACAATGGAATCATCAATGATTTTAAATAGTAATTTTCAGTATTTGGAAAATTTTTGTTGTCAAGGTTAAGATATTGATGAAGGGTATAATCAAAAGGTTTTTTTATTTCAATGCCGTATTTTTTAAAATATTTTATGGTTTCCTTTGAGCTTGTTTTAACCATCAGACAAAAATCGGAATAGTTCCGAGAAGCGCTGATCTCCTGCGCAAAAGAAAATCCGTGGCTCTTTGCAACAGCTTCCTCGTAAAATTTTGCTATCTGTTCATTAAGGTTCAATCTTTTATCAAGACTATCGCACTGGCTTATGCCCATTGCGGCATTGAGGTCTGACATGAGACATTGGTATCTCGGTTTGTATTCAAGATGATAATCCTTTTCAATGAATGACAATAAAGGTGAAAAATATTTTTTATTGTCGGAAAAAACCGCAGCGCCGTCCCCTGTAGTAATGAGGTTCTTATATGAAAAGTTTGCTATTGAAAAGCTTGTTAATTTTGCAAGTGAAGTTTCATTTATTTTACACTTGATAACGCTAGATATGTCCTGTATAACATTGGGGAATAACTCTATATATGGTGCAGGGTCATAATAATATCCGAAGTAATAGATCAATAAAACCGCTTTGGTTTTGTTTGTGATCGAGTTCTTTATTTGCTCTAAAGAAGGCTGTAAATTATATTCTTCGATATCAATAAGAACAGGTTTTATTTTTTTTAATAAAAGTACATTTAAATATACTTGAGGAGCAAAAGAAGGCAGAATCACTTCATCATTTTCATTAACTTCAAGAGTGTCCAGTACCAGGCTGAAAGCATTTGAGACGGAGTTTACAGCCACAACATGTTTAACATCTGTTTTTATAGATAATTTTTCTTCAAAGTGTTTTGCAAAGTCGCCGTAATTGAGTCTTTCCTGGATCATTGACTCAAGGACATTTTCAAGGTCTTTTCTCCTGATTGTGGGTCTGAACGCTGTTATCAATTTTTTTTCCAAATTTATCCCCCGCTTTTTTAAATTAAAAATTGTATAGCATTAATATATGGAAAAATAAAGGGTAAATATAAAAAGGTAATTGGGCTTTTTTTAAAAATCAATATTCAAATTATATAAAAAAAAACTTGAAAAAAAATATTAAATAAATTAGATTTCTTATTAATTATTGAAATTAAAAAAAGGTTTTTATTGTATATTGTTTATTGTACAGAAATCTTTTAATGAAAACTGTTAACACTTTGACATTGTGTTAGGTTATTACATTATAACAAAAACTCATGGAGATAGGTAAATTTAAATGCATTATCTAAATGAAACACATATTCTTTTGTTCCTTATACAATTAGCTTTGATAATTTTTCTGGCGCGTTTCTTTGGTGAAATTTTTCGCAGATTTAAACAGCCTGTTCTTACAGCAGAACTTTTAATAGGACTGCTTCTTGGCCCTACAATATTGGGAAGATTTTTACCTGCATTACATACATTGATCTTTCCCGATGATCCGATTCAGCATAACATGCTAGAAACTATAGCATGGATCGGAGTATTGTTCCTTCTTCTTGATACCGGTCTTGAGATTGACTTTTCTTCTGCATGGAGACAAAAGGGAAGCGCACTTATAATTTCATTTTCAGATATTATTATTCCAATGATAATAGCTTTTATCCCATGTATCCTTCTTCCCGATATTTATCTTGCTGATGAGGATAAAAGATTACAGTTTGCATTATTTATGGCTGTTGTGATGACTATAAGCGCAATGCCTATTGCATCGAGGGTAATGCACGATTTAAAGATATTAAAAACCGATTTAGGATACCTTACAATGTCTGCCCTTGCAGTCAATGACATAGTGGGATGGGTATTATTTACCATTATACTGGGATTATTTTCTCAATCTGCTTTCAATTTCTGGAATGTGATAATTGTTTTTCTGGCAACAGTTGGTTTTTCTGCATTGGCATTGACGAGCGGCAGGTATTTATCGAATAAAACTGTTGATTTTTTTCATAAAAATCAACTGCCTGAACCTGCATCTTCATTTACTTTTGCATGTCTTACAGGGCTTGTTTTTGGCGCAATTACACAGAAACTCGGCATACATGCTCTTTTCGGATTTTTTATTGCAGGTATAGTGGTAGGTGAAGCAAAAAAATTGAAAGAAGAAACACGTTCCATAATTTCCCAGATGGTTCATTCATTATTCGTGCCGATCTTTTTTGTAAATATTGGGCTTAAAATGGATTTTATTGCGAATTTTGATTTTTTCCCTGTATTATTGATTACATTTATCGGAATAATAGGCAGGTTTTACGGTGCATGGGTTGGTGTGTCCATATCCAAAGTTCCAAAGATAAACAGAGCATTGATATCAGCAGCTCATACTCCCGGAGGTATGATGGAAATAGTAGTTGCACTTCTTGCTCTGGAAATAGGACTGATAACTCCGAAGATTTTCATAGCTATTGTTATCAGTGCTGTTATATCATCGATTTTAATGGGGCCATGGATGAGCTGGCTTTTAAAAAAGCGAAAGGATGTAAAAATTGCCAAATATATTAATTTTAATTATGGAATACATATCATGGATGATGTGGATAAGTTTGAAGCTGTTAATATCATTGCTTCAAAGCTTCCATTAATCGTTAAAAATATCAACATTCAAGATATTACCAGGGAAATATCTAACAGGGAAAAGGAATACTCCACGGCAATTGGCGAAGGTATAGCTATTCCACATGTGAGAATAAATTCTATTAGCGATCCAGTACTAATGTTCGGTTTTTCCAAAGAAGGTATAGACTGGAATGCTCCGGATGGGAAATTGACTCATTTTATCTATTTTCTTTTATCACCTTCAACAACCAATGATCTTCATATTGAGATTTTATCAAAAATCGCAAGACTTATGCAGAATAAGGAAAATTATATGAAATTGCTTCAGTCTGATGATATAGTGGAACTTTCGGATTCTTTAAAGAGCATATTCGGTTAAGTTTGATTCATTCAGTAATAGTGTTGATAAATATGTTTTTAAATATGACAAAAAATAACCTCATAAATTCTTTTTAAGTTTTTTTTATTTTAGATCAAAATTGATTTGATATTTTTAAATGTAAATAATATTATTGAATTGATGTGGTCTTTTAATTATAAAACAAGGAGGCAGATATTATGTATGCTGAGGTAAGAGGAGAAAAAGACAGGCTGCTATTATTATGCGCTGTGGGAGGGTATTTCGGTCTTCACAGGTTTTTTGCAGGCAGATGGATCACAGGATTAATATGGCTCTTTACTGCCGGAGTATTTTTTATCGGGTGGTTTATAGATCTTATCCTGATAGCAATCGGAAAATTTAAAGACAAAAACGGTTTTGATGTGACAAATTGAAAAAGGTTTTGAAGTAAGTTCTAAAAAGTCTTAAAAAACACAGCGGGGAATGTTTGATAACTACTCAATAGTAAGGAGGCTTGCTGTTATTAAACGTTAATTTTGTTAAGTATGCCGTCAATACGGATGATGGTCCGGGCTTCTATATTTTTTTTCCAATATAAAATACATACCCATAATAATCTTTATATTTATCATAAAGCAAGGCGTGATGTTTTTCGTATTTTATAAATTCTTCGGCAGATTTATTACCTTTGTATTTATCCAGAAATATTTTTTGTGCTGTTATTTCCGGAACAAAAAAGTTATCTATCCAGCAAATTTCAGGTAATATGAATGATGCTATAACAACATAGCCTGCTTTTTGCATTTGAGCGATTTTATTTGGAATGGTGTCTATTTCTGGATATGCTTCATTCCAAAAATCAAATATTTCTTTTGGACGTTCTTCTGTAAACCATGTTGCTTCAGTAACAGCAACATAGCCGCCTTTTTTCAAAAACTGATTCCAATAATTCATGCCTTTTTCAAAACCAATATTATATATTGCTCCTTCGCACCAAATAAGGTCTAATTCATTTAATTGAAAATCAAGTTTATCCATTGAACCAATAACGCC
>JAFGQB010000102.1 GCA_016935915.1 Spirochaetota bacterium | reverse complement strand
TAATTTTTTAAATTTTTTTTCAACCATTCGATGATAAACCTGAAATTATCGATATTTAAATTATGAGAACCGTTGAAATTCTTATATCCGAGATTTTTTTCTATATCATGCTTAATGTAAATATTTTTGATTTCAGAATATATTTCATGTGAGTCTTTTGTATATTTATCATCAGTTGAGGACATTATCAATAAATTCCTCGGGAAAATACATTTCAAAATATCCGTCATTTCATATTTTTTTATAAAACCCGGAATGACTTGAGAATATTCCAATGCTATATTATTCTGGATTTTATGTTTAAATGAACAGATTGCTCCGCTTAAGCAGGAATATCTTATCCTTTCATCAAAAGCGCTGTGAAAAGCGGAGGTACTACCGCCATAAGAGTGGCCTAAAACAGCAATTTTGTTACTGTCAACTTTTTCATTATAATATAAAATACTTAAGGCTATTGAAGAATCATTAATTATTCTGGAGAGTAACAGTTCTCCTTTTAATAATCTGTATGACATTTCATTGAAATGCTGATTTAAATCGGTATTTTTATCAGGCTCTGTCCCCTTTTTATTCCTTCTTCTGTCCTCAAAATTTATAGAATCCGGTGCGATAGCAATTATATTATTTTCCGCTAATACAGGGCAGAAAGCCTGATATTTGTCGCCTATGATGCCGCTAACTTCACTCTTGCCGAAATGTCTTTCAGAGTTGTGCTGATGATGAACCAATACAGCGGGGAAAGGTCCCTGTCCTTCAGGCATGAAGAAATATGCTTTTATTTCTTCATGCTCATCATTGACATATTTGATCAATAATCTTTTAAATTTAGTAAAACCCACAGTCTCAATGACATCAAATCCAATTTTTTTATTGACAATTGTAATATTTAAAAATTTTTTTAACTCTTTCCTTAAATTTTTTAGATTCATTTTACAATCCATATTTGAAATTTATCATTTTAATTGGGAAAAAAGTTCATCTCTTTTTTGTTTAATAAAATTCATTAATTCTGATGTTTTAATAATTATCGGCTTTTCATTATTAACCATGACTTCAGCTCCGCCTTCATTTAATGATTTAGTACCTATGGTTATCCTTAAAGGAGAACCGATCAAGTCCGCATCATTGAATTTGAAACCCGGTGAAGCCTTTCTGTCATCATATAAAATTGAAAAGTCGTTTGTAATAAACATTTCATAAATACTCTCTGCCGTGTTTTTAACATTTTCATCCTTTTCCGTTGCCAGTGCAATCAACTCAATTTCAAAAGGAGCAACAGAAATAGGCCAGCTGATTTTATTGTCTTCAGATGATACTTCAAGAATGCTTGCAAGAAGTCTTCCGACACCGATTCCATAACAGCCCATTATTATATCGCTTTCTTTTCCAGTTTCGTCAAGGTACCTTGCTTTCATTGTTGATGAATATTTTGTTCCAAGTTTGAAAATGTTGCCCACTTCAATCCCTCTTGTTATTTTAAGTTTTTCTCCGCATTTAATGCACTTTTCTCCCTCTTTTACGCTTGAAATGTCCACTACCTCTTTGCTTGTAAAATCCCTTCCGAAATTAATGTTTTTAACATGATAATCTTTTTTATTTGCACCGCTTAGAAGGTTAGACGAATCTGCCGCTGATTCATCTACTATCAATCTCATTTTTTTTAAGTTTATCGGAGAAGCAAAACCAGGAACAATCCCGTATTTATTTAATTCTTCCTCTTCTGAGAACTGAAGAACTTTTATTTTAAGATAATTTCTTAATTTCGTTTCATTTATTTCAAGATCGCCTCTTATAACGCACATAACGGCTTCTTTTCCTATGTTATAAACAACCGCTTTCATTGTTGACTCTGGAGATATTTTTAAAAATTTTGAAACTTCTTCAATTGATTTTAATCCAGGAGTATGGACTTCTTCGCTTTTAAGCATTTCTTCTTTTTTATAGTTTCTTTTTGCCTTTGCAACTTCTCTGTTTGCCTTATATCCGCATTTTTCACATAATATAAGCGTATCTTCTCCGCTTTCAGCTACTGCCATGAACTCATCAGCACCGGTGCCGCCCATCATGCCAACATCTGAAGATACGGATATGACATTCAGTCCGCATCTTGAAAAAATTTTATGATATGCATCATATGCCCTTTTATAGTATCTGTCAAGGTCTTCATAATCCGTATGAAAGGAATAAGCATCTTTCATTATAAATTCCCTGACCCTTATCAATCCGCCTCTGACCCTAGGCTCATCACGGAATTTGGTCTGTAACTGATAGAGCATTACAGGGAGCTGCTTGTATGAATTGATCACATATCGAGCCATGTCTGTAACTGCCTCTTCATGGGTCATTCCTAGAAGCATTTTCCTGCCTGTTCTGTCGGTAAATCGAAGCATTTCTTCACCCACATCCTGATATCTTCCAGTTTCATTCCATAATGATGCAGGCATTACAACAGGCAGATTAACTTCATAACCGTCAATCTTATCCATTTCTTCGCGAATGATCCGTTCGATCTTATGCAATGCTCTTAAAGCAAGCGGCAGGTATGAAAAAATTCCTGCACTTACCTGTTTGATATAACCTCCTCTGATCAGCAGTTTATGACTTTTTAAATCCGCATCGGATGGCATCTCTTTTATTGTTTTAAAAAAATATTTACTTAATCTCATTATTCAACTCCAGATGTTTATTTATAAGAAATACAATATTTATATTATTAATTTTGTCAAATATTACATTAATAGAAAGATTTTTTCAAGATTATTAAAAACATTTATGTTTTCTTTAAAAAAATAGCTGTTTCTCTTTAGAAACAGCTATTCACTAGCGAGTGATCGGAATCGAACCGACGTGGTTAGCTTGGAAGGCTAAAGTTCTACCATTGAACTACACTCGCAAAATTTGTTTTTACTGTATATCAAATTTAGATATAAATGTCAATTGTTAATTATGCTAAATCATGCTGTTAGAAGCTGACAATGAGTTAAAGAACCGTCCCCTGGATCAAAAAAAATGGGGGTATCAGGATATGCACCCCCACTATGAAGTTAGATGAAAAGAGCAATAAAAGAATACTTTAAGAAGGAATTCTTATACTTTTTACATATTTATCATCAATTATTGTCACAACTAAAAAAGAATATAATAAAACAAATTATTCAATGACGATTGTTTTATTGACTTCAACAAAATCATCTATCATTATCGTAGCCATTTCTGTGAGTTTTTCTTCCTGTACTTCTTCCGGAAGGTCATCTTTGCATACGATAATCTTATAGATCGGAGAAGTTTTTTTAACAGGACCGTTCATGAATTCATATACATGGTCTGTGTCTAGATCCTTTTCCAGTGTACATTCTTCCTTTGTTGCAAGATCAGGAACATCCTGTCTCAATCCAATACTTGCATAGGAAACTTTTCTTGCTCCGTCGATAACTGGTCCTATGTTTAACAAAGAACCCGAATAAGTCATGGCAAGAGCTCCTCTGTTGTCTGAAGCATCGATATGATCCACTTCTTCCATTTCCATATTTACGATCTCGTCTTCAAATATTTTTTTCTTTTCAAGCCATCCTTCAGCAATTTTTTCATAAGATTCTTCATTGTCCGGTAAACCGGATGTTTTGGTAATTTTAATTATATGATCCTGTATTTCATAAGGAATCTGATTTAAAAATTCACCCATAATTTCCTCCTGTTTTTAAAATAAAACATGCAAAAAGTTTTTTTTCATGCTTATTATAATACGAATTTATTATATTTAATGAAAATATAAAATATACCTTAAGGTATATTTTTCTATACCATTTGGTATGAATTTATACATGAGGGCTGCGGGTTATTATGGCGCTGATTCTGTCCGGAAAAAAACATTATTTCTTTTTGCCCGGTTTACCTTAAAATTATTTTTTTTAATAATATTCAATTTTACTATTGCAAACAAAGTAGAGACGTGATTTATCACGTCTAATAAAAAAAAATATGATAAAAAAGATTTCTCACTTCTTTCGAAATGACAAAAAAATGGGTACGAAATGACATGAATAAAGGTATAATATCAAACAAGAAAATTGTCCGTTTCCGGTCAGCCTCAATCGCAAAAAAACAGTTTTAAATATTATTTTCATTTTTTATATTTTCTTGACTTTTTATTTTAAATAAATTAATATTTATAAAAAGGGGATTTATATGGCAAATGATTTTGATAATTTAGAAAAAAGAGCAAAAGAAATTTTTGAAGATCTATATAAAAAATTCGATTTAAGAGTTAAAGAATTGTCAAATCAGATCAAGGACAATATTTTGCCGGATACTCAGGAAAGGTTAAGACAGAATATTTTTAAAACTGTATTAATCAGTTTCGGGATAGGTTTTATCATTGGTGCTTTTATTGCACTTTTCGGCTTTAAAAGTCCTTCCAAAAAAAGAAAATAAACTTTAATGGTAATAAAAAATGAGCGATAATAAATTGAATGAAGAAATGAACAATAACGAAAAAACCCAAGGAAGAAAAACAAAAAAAAATCGGAAAAAACGAGTGATAAATTCACAAGTTCGGATTTTAGTTTTTTAACTAAAATTTTCAGCCCTATAAAAATATTGATCAAATTGCATTTAAGAATTGCAAAAAAAGAATTGAAAAAAGACCTGTTCAGATATATAACAGGTATTATATTTTTAATTATAGCCTTTTTTACTGTTATAATCATGTTCATATTATCAAACATTCTCATAATACTTATTTTTAAATATTTTATTTTTAATTACTTTAAAAATTTACTTGATTACATTTTTTCAATATTTGCCACAGTAATTATTAATTTTTCCTTTTTTCTTATAATTATTATTTCCGCTTTCATCAATTTTAAAAAACCTTTCTTAAAAGAAACAAAAAAAGCAATAAAAGAAACATTAAATGATTTAAAGTAAAAAAACTGTTCTTTTTTTACTGTTTATATGCTATATTATAAATATGACTATAGAAGAAACAATAATTAAATCAAAATACATTATCAAAATATTCGGACCTTTATCCAATAAAAATTGGCTTGAAGAAGAGGTTAATACATGGATAAATGAAAATAAAATCGATATTTTGCAGTTGAATATGGCATATTCTGACGATAAATATATTTTAACAATATTATATAAAGAAAATATCGTATAAAATTTTTCAGTATTTATAATTTAATAAATTTAAAAAGTTTTATTCTTTTAGATTGTTAGATAATTTTTTAAGGTTCTTAAACAGATGAGATTTATAAAAAAGGAAGTAGATTTAAAATTTATTAAAAAATGGATGCAGACAGGTATTAATCCAATAATTCTTGCAATACTGGACAGAAGAAAATTAATATCAGACAGTGATATAATCAATAGCATATTTCCTGTTTTTGAAAATATTTTATCTCCATTTTTATTTGAAGATATTATAAAAGCTTATGAAAGAATAAACAAAGCCATAGCAGATAAAGAAAAAATATTAATTTTCGGGGACAGAGATGTTGACGGCACCTCTTCTATATCGATTTTATTTGATTACCTTGAAAACATCAATGCTAATGTTTCATGGGAAGTTCCTGTCAAAAATGATCCTTATGGTTTAAACAAAAACAAATTTAATAAATGGATTAAAAACGGTATAAATCTCTGCATAACTGTTGACTGCGGTATAACAAATCTCGAAGAAATCAAATTACTAAAAGAGTCTAATATTGATTCAATAATAATTGATCATCATGAACCGCATTCCAATTTACCTGATGCTTATGCAATAATTAATCCAAAATCATCAAAAACTTTCCCCTTTACTTATTTAGCAGCCTGTGGTGTTGTATTTCTTTTTATTATAGGTCATATTATTTTCAATTCACATTTTTTTAACAGAAAATCCGTTATATTATACGGAATAAATTCAAAATATTATTTAGATATTTATACGAACCTTCATTTAACAGATACACATTCAATAAAAAATCTCACTGACATAAATAAATTTAATATTGACGATCTCTATATATATGATACCTGTATTAAAAACCCAGATAATATTTTTAAATCAATAAAAAGCAAAATCATTAAATTGCAAAATATCACAAAAATATACAAGAATAAATTATTTGAAGATATAAGCCTGAATTTATGCACAAAACTTTCTTTTTATAATTATATTTTTGAAAGGCTTGATAAAATCGAAAATCTTAAAAAAAAGTATCTACCTCTAGTAATGCTTGGAACAATTGCCGATATTATGCCGATCATTGATATAAATAGAATTTTTACTCATCTGGGTTTTTATTATCTTAAAAAAAATCCATCTGAAAATTTTATAAATCTATTTGATCAAATAAAGCTGGACATAAATACAATTGATTCTAAAGATATAAGCTGGATCATCTGCCCTTTGTTGAATTCACCCGGAAGATTAGGAGATGCAAATAAGACAGTAAACTTTTTATTGAATAAAAATAAAAACTCCATAGTCAAAGAAATTATTAATATCAACACTGAAAGAAAAATAAAAGGTGATAAAGCTTTTAAAAACTTTTCAATAAATATTAATGAAAATAAGAATTTTTACAACAACCATTTAACCTTTTTTTACAGTGATGAAATAGATAGAGGTATTACTGGAATAACAGCATTAAAGATTTCAAAGCAGACAAAATCTCCGTCAATTGTTGCCGCAAAAGAAGGAGATTTTTATTCGGGTTCAATTAGAGGTGACGGGAACTTCCATTTTGTACAATTTTTGGAAAAAGCAAAGCATTTATTCACTCAGTATGGCGGACATAAAAACGCAGCAGGATTCAGATTCTCTATAGAAAACTTGGATGATTTTAAAAACTTTTTGCTCTATAATTCCATTGCCTTTGAAAACAATAATGAAGATGATGTTTTATATATAGATGCAGAGATCCCTTCTGCCTTTTTAGATATAAACTTATTTAAAATGATAAAATTATTTGAACCGTACGGTGAAAAAAATATAAACCCCATACTTTATACTTCAAATATACAAATAGATTCATTTTTCAGATTGGGAGAATCAAAAAAACATCTGAAATTATATTTTAATACCGATACAAACAAATTTACAGGTCTATTCTGGAATAAAGGTGAATGGTTTGAAAATTATTATACAAGTGGATCAAAATATAATATAATCTATCAACTAGAAATTAATAAATTCAATAAAAATTTAATTCCGCAATTAATACTTTTAGATATGGAAAGGTCATAAATTGAAATTTGGTTATTATTTTACTGATTTCCCCGAATTTTCAAAAAATGAAGGGGTAAAATTTTTAAAATCCTCTGTTTATTTAATTTACAGCGAGATAGAGGGTCCGATGTTGTTTGATACTGGATCAGTTTATGATACTAAATCTTTAATATTTTTTTTAAAAAATTATTTTAATCTAAATCCTGAAGATATTAACTGGATATTTATAACTCACCTGCATCCGGATCATGTGGGAGGAAATAGATTATTTAAAAATGCAAAAATTATTTTGTCAAAAAACGAATATATGTTCGCCAACAGTATAGCAAAAACAGTCTTTAATAAAGGTAATCTATTAAAATTTCTGCTTGATAATTGCCCGGGATATAAAAATTTTTTCACTCAAGAAACAGCAGACAACATGCAAAGATATATTGAAAATTACTGGTCGGATGAATCATTAGGCTTGCATTTTAATCATTATTTTATAGAAGACAACCCTGTAATTCCTGAAATTATAAAAATCCTGCCTACTTTCGGACATACTTTTAACCATTATTCTTACGTTATTGAAAATAAGGATTTAAATATTTTAATTGCAGGGGATGCACTGAGTATGAGGATGGTTATGAGAGATGAGGATGAGCAGAGATTTTTTGAACCTCATATGGATTTTAATCTTTATTTTAAATCATTGAAACTAATAAAAAAATTTGAAGGTATAATAGCACCTGGGCATGACAGACCTTTTTATTCAAAAAACCTTAAATCTTTACGTAATCATATCAATACTCTAAAAGAAATTGCAAACAAAATATCAAATACAAATTGACAATTAAAAAACTTTCATATATGTTAATCCCTATGAAATTAGCATATAAATATCAAACTATTGCTTACATAGACATAAATGCATTCAGGAATAATATTAACATTATAAGAAAAAAAAATCCCGGTTCAATGATCATACTTCCAGTAAAAGCAAATGCATACGGCCATGATGATCTTATAATATCCAAAGAAGCAGAAAAAATCGGTATTGAATATCTTGCAATCGCAAGAATTTCTGAAGGAATTAAATTACGTAATAATAAAATAAAAATGCCAATAATTAATTTAGGAGCTGAGTTAGGAAATAATATTGAAATAGCAATATTGAATGATATTGAATTGACAGTTCATTCACAGGATAATCTGAAAGAAATTATTTCCAGAACAAAAAAATACAATAAAAAAATAAATATTCATCTTAAAATCGATACAGGAATGAGAAGATTGGGCTGTCCATTAGAAGAAGTTGAAATAATGGCAGAAAAAATTATAAATTCAAAAAATCTCTATTTAAAAAGCATACTGACACATTATGCTGACAGCGGAAAAGATCACAAATTGACTCAATTGCAGACCAATTTATTTGTTGAAAAAATTAATAATTTAAAGGCAAAAAATATAATGGCTGACTTTTATCATTTATACAATTCAGGATCCATAATTAATCCTCCACAATTGACAGACTCTTTTAAATATGCTGTCAGACCGGGTATAATGTCTTACGGATATTCGCCATTATCATCAAATTTAAATTATGATCTTAAACCTGTAATGACTTTAAAATCCGAAGTTATACAAATAAAACATATTCCAGAAAAAGCAGGCGTCAGTTATGGATATACATATAAATCAAAAAAACCTGCTGTTATTGCGACCATTCCTCTTGGATACGGCGACGGTTTCCCAAGAAGTTTATCAAACAAATTCAAGGTCACTATAAATAATAAAAACTATAATCAAATAGGCACTATAAGCATGGATTTAACGGTAATAGAAGTGGATAAAGATATTAAAATTGGAGATACCGTTTTAATATTTGGGAATAAGAATGAATGTATTAATGATGCAAATGATCTGGCAAAAATTGCCGGCACAATAAGTTATGAAATAACAACAATGTTAAATTCAAGAATAGAAAGAAAAATATTATAATTAATTTAAAGTATGTATGTTATTTTTGATTTAGGCGGAGTATTAATTGAATTCCCAGGTATTCAAAAACTCCTTGAATGGTCTGAAGAAAAAACAGATCAAGAAACATTTAAAGAAAAATGGCTCTTGTCCGAAAATGTAAAAAAATTCGAAACAGGCAAAACTAATGAAAATGAATTTGCCGAGAATGTAATAAAAGAATTTAAATTCAAAATTTCAAAAAAAAAGTTCTTAAAAAAATTCAGCAATTTTTGTAATGTTCCATATCCAGGAATCAATAAATTAATAAAAAAACTTTCAAAACTTCATGTGTTAGGAATTCTTTCAAATACCAATAGTTTGCATTGGAATAAATTAATAAAAAAAATAAAGTTTATTGACTTGATAAAATATAAATTCTTATCATATAAAATTGGTTTTGTTAAACCAGACAATAAAATTTATAAATTTGTAGTTAAAAAGTTACAATGCAAACCAGAAGAAATTGTTTATTTTGATGATAACATAATAAATGTTGAAGCAGCAAAAAAAATCGGTATTAAATCATATAAAGTAAATGGATTAAAAGAACTTAAAAAAATAATAAATGATCTTTTCTTTTAAATATGTAATTAATAAAAAAAACCTGGCAACGACCAACTCTCCCATGCGGCTACCCGCACAGTACCATCGGCGCTGAGGGGCTTAACTTCTGTGTTCGGAATGAGAACAGGTGTAACACCCTCGCTAACAGTCACCAGGAAAATAATAATATTTCAAAAGACTAAAAAATTAATTCTTTAAAATATTATTATGAAATAATATTAAAAAGATATAGAATATAATAATATGGTCAGGCCTCACGAATTATTAGTACTGCTTGGCTGAAGAGCTTTCACTCCTTACACCTGCAGCCTATCAACGTCCTCATCTCGAACGATTCTTTAGAGGCTAAAAACCTTGGGATACCTCATCTTGAGGTGGGCTTCCCACTTAGATGCATTCAGCGGTTATCCCGTCCAAACATAGCTACCCAGCAATGCCGCTGGCGCGACAACTGGTACACCAGAGGTTTGTCCACTTCGGTCCTCTCGTACTAGAAGCAGCTCCTCTCAAGTATCCAACGCCCATGACAGATAGGGACCGAACTGTCTCGCGACGTTCTGAACCCAGCTCACGTACCGCTT
>JAFGQB010000012.1 GCA_016935915.1 Spirochaetota bacterium | reverse complement strand
TACATAGATTTTATCAGCGATTTCTGAATCAATAGCAAACTGGCTTTCACCGATTTTAAAGACAATTGCAGGGAATTTTTGCATCAGTATTATTGATAATCCGGGTAATATACCCATGTTCATTATTTTTTTTAATATATCATTGTTCTCTGTATTCAAATAAGCGATTTTTCCATTTTGTTTGGTTTTTAATTTTGAAAGGGGCAGGACAAAGCTTGAGGTTTCATGCTTTTTTTTTCTGCAGCATTCTCCTTCCGGGATTTGACTTCCGTGGGGACAGGTTTTAGGATGTCCCAGTAAAATGCAGATATGATCCTCAAGTCCCTTATGCAGAATATGCTCAAGCTTGCATCCAGTTTCATGAACCTCTCTTCCTTTTATCTGCAGGACATCATATAACAGCCTTTCTGCAAGTCTGTGCCTTCTTACGCAAAGTCGTGCCTCTTCAACACCTTTATCAGTTAAAAATCTTCCTTTTTCCATTGAGATATATCCTTCACTGATTAGTTTGTTAAAGCTTTCATTATTTCTCATTATTGTAACATCAGGGATTTTATTTTTTTCGATTATTTCAATCCATAATGTTTCAAGTATCTCTTCAGCATCATGAGTTAATTCTTCCATTTTTTTTTCCTTTAAATAATTTTGTTAATTTTTCTAACCATTCCGGTTCTTTAGGGAATTCATATCCGCAGTTAGGGCATCTTAAAAGTGTGCAGGATTTATTCATCGGACAGCTTGAACAGGCAGAGCTTGATTCTGAAATGTCAAATTCATAACCGCAGAGACTGCATTTCATAGATTTACCCCCATTGATCTTATTATAAAGTTAACTGCAAATGCAGTAATAAAAGAAAAGAACAATATGAATATTGAGATACCTATGCCTGTTTTAATTCCTCTTTCCTTTATTGTAATTAGAAATTGTGCAACGCAAGGCAAAAACAGTGTCAGCGCTATTGATGCGACCACAATTTGAGTTGTGTCTATAAGCCCTGTTTTTTTAAGATCATATAAACCTGCAGCACCATAATCCCTTCTGAAAAATCCGAATAAAAAGACTTTTCCCGCTTCCTCTGGAAGCCCCAGCCATTTCATGGGGAATTTTAGAATAAATAAAAGCATGTCAAAAATCCTGGAGACTTGACCCAGCCATATCAATACACTGGCTATTAAAAAAACAGGCAGGATTTCCTTAAGATACCAATTGATCCTGCTTAAGGTTTTTACAATTACATTTGAAATTTTTGGCAGTCTTAATGGCGGTATTTCCATATAAAAAACCGGCTTTTCCCCAGGAAAGAGTTTACTGGTTAAATATCCGATCAGGAGAAATACCAGTCCCATAACAATTGCCCAGACCAATAATGCAGAGTTTTTTCCTTCAAAGATTGCAAGTATAACACCAAGCTGAGCTGAACAGGGTATGGCAAGGGACAAAAGTATTGTTGAGATTATTCTTTCCCTTTTAGTTGGCAGAGTCCTTGTTACCATTGTCGCCATTGTATCGCAGCCTAATCCGAGGACCATGGGTATTACGGCTCTGCCGCTTAATCCTATTTTTTTAAAGAGATTATCAACGAGCATTGCAAGTCTCGGCAGATAGCCGCTGTCTTCTATGACTGCAAATACAAAAAAGAAGACAGTTACTATGGGTAAAATTATTCCAAAGGAATATCTTAAACCCAATGTGAAGATGCCATATTCGCCTGTAAAAAGATCCTGTAAAAAAGCCCAGGGGATTAGTATGTCGAATAATTTAATGAAAAAAGGATTAATGTATTTATCAAAAACTGTATTTTCTAAAAAGTCTACCAGTGTTCCTGCACCGAATACCCCGACGAACTTATACAAACCAAAATAAAGTATAATAAATAATATCGGAACTCCGTAAACAGGATGCATTGTTATTTTACTTAAAAAATTCCTGATTGACAATTTTACACTGTAATTCGGTTCCAATACATATTTCAAGATTTTTTTAACTGTTTCCATTCTTTTTAGAGTGATTATATAATTTAAAGGTTCGTTATAATCAGATTTTGCCTCTGTAATTATATTGTTTATTATTTGTTTGTCCGATTCAGAATCGATCGTTTTATCTATAATATCTTCATCTTCCATTAATATCAATGCACCTATCGATCTAGTGCTGAAATTTTGACCGATATTAATACTGCTTTTTAGCCGGGATAATGCAATTTCAAGTTTGTCATAATTAATTATAAAATTATTGGTTTTTATCTTATAATCAATTATAGCGGTTTTTAGTTCTTTTATACCTTTCCCTGATGTTCCGATTGTCTCTATGATTGGTATTTTAAGTTCACTTTTAAGTGCATTAATGTTTATTTTTATATCAGATTTTTCCAATTCATCAATCATGTTCAATACTAAAATGATGGACTGTCCTGCTTCAATAAGCTGTAAAGTAAGACTCAGCATTCTTTCAATGTTTTTTGCATCAATTACATGAATGACAATATCGGGCTTTTCTTCAAGAAGAATGTTCCTTGCAACTTTTTCCTCTTCTGTCATGGAAGTCAAAGCATACATTCCGGGAGTATCTACTATTTCAAAGTTTTGATTATCGATTTTAAACTTTCCTCTGTAAACTTCCACTGTTGTACCCGGGTAATTTGACACTACAGTGTATGAGCCTGTTAAACAGTTGAAAATTGCACTCTTACCTACATTGGGATTGCCTACAAGAACGATTTTTTTCAGCTGCGTTTTTTTTTGGGCGCCGTGGCTATCGCTAAGGTTATCCGTCTCTTTATTTTTAACAATAAACATTTAATCTCCTCTATTATAAAAATGATAATCATTATCATTTTTATTTTAAATTTTTTAATCCAAACAATTTTTACAGTAACCGAATATCTGCAGTTTATGATCCGTCATTTTAAAATCGAATTTTTTGCACATTTTTTTTTGAATCTCTTCTATATCATCATTATGCATTTCAATAATTTTGCCGCATTTTATACAGATCAGATGATCATGATGCCTGTGTCCGTATTTATGTTCAAATCTTTTTACTCCGTCCCCAATATTGATTGTTTCGGCTAGATCTGAACGGCATATTATATTCATTGCCCGGTAAATCGTTGCCAGTCCTATCTCAGGGTATTGTCTTTTAACTAGATCATGAAGCTCATATATTGAAATATGTTTTTCGGTATTTAAAAAAATTTCAAGAATTTTTTCTCGGGACCTGCTGTTTTTTATATTATTTTTTTTTATAAAATTCCTGAATATTCTTAATTCATCTGTCATAGCAGCTTCCTAATAATGAAAATCATTATCATTATTATAATATAATAATGATTTTTTGTCAATGATCAGATTGTTCTTTTTAATTTTTTTTTAAATTTAGTTTAAAAATTGAAGTTTGGAAATTTAATGAAAATCGGCTGATTTTGGTAAGAATTTGCATAAAAAAAATCCAGCTTAACATTGTTAAAATAATTTTAAGTTGAAACTGAACTTTATGAAAGTGAGTTTGCTCAGTATTCTCTTTTAAATGCGCAGTATTCACCGCACATTGTACATTCACTGGTGTTTTTTAAATTGTATTTTTTTATTGCATCATTGACTTTCTTTTTATTGATTGCAAGTTCTGCCATTTTCTGCCAATCAACTTCTTTTCTGGCTTTGGACATATTGTAGTCCCATTCCAATGAATTACCCTTATTAAGCGATAAATCTGCAGCATGTGCTGCGATACGGGCAGATATTACGCCATCATAAACATCTTTAGCATCTGGAAGATGAAGATGTTCAGCTGGCGTTACATAGCAGAGAAAATCGGCACCTGCAAGACCTGCAACCGCTCCTCCGATAGCAGAAGTGATATGGTCATATCCCGGTGCAATATCTGTTACAAGAGGTCCCAAAACATAAAACGGTGCATCATGGCATAATCTTTTTTGAAGCTTAATGTTCATTTCAATATCTGATAATTTTATGTGTCCCGGACCTTCAACCATAACCTGAACATTTTTATCTCTTGCTCTTTCAACCAATTCACCTAAAACTATCAGCTCTTCGATCTGGGCTCTGTCAGTACCATCATGTATAGCACCAGGTCTTAAACCGTCTCCGAGACTTAATGTTACATCATATTCATAAGCAATATCCAGTATCTCATCAAAAAGTGTAAATAAAAGATTTTCCTTTTTATTGAATTTCATCCATTCTGCAATTATTGCACCGCCTCTAGATACTATTCCGCAGATTCTCTGTTCTTTTTTTAATTTTTCTACAGCTGATTTGGTTACTCCGGCATGGATGGTCATAAAATCAACACCCGCTTCCGCCTGATTTTTTATGACTTCTATAATGTCTTTTTCGGTGAGTGAATGTATATTCTGTTTTTTTGATTTCATCAGAGTACTTGCTTCATAAATCGGTACGGTCCCTACCATAACAGGAGAACGTTTAATTATCTCTTTTCTTATCTCTCTTAATTCCATTATTTCCTGACAAACTGTAAGGTCCATTATTGAGTGAGCGCCTGCTTCAACTGCGGCATCAAGCTTTCCCAATTCTTCTTCCAGATTTGATTGAAGAGTTGAGATGCCGATATTTGCGTTAACCTTAATATAAGTCCCTTTGCCGACTGCTGTCGGTTTGAAATCATGATTTTTATTTTTGCATACAACAGCCAGACCTTTAGAGATATATTCAATTAATTCCTGTAATGAAAGCGGTTCATTAAGAGCTGCTTCTTCTATGGTCTGCAAATTAATTTTATTCTTGGCATAGTACATTTGTGTCATCTATAATATCCTTCATCTTTTTATAAATTTAAATTTTCTAAAATACATCTTATTGCACCGTCATTATTATTATCATATTCGGTAATTATAAATTCGTTTTTATTTATTAGATTGCATTTATTTTTCATTAATATTCCATATTTTGAATATTGAAGCATTTTTAAATCCGTTTCACTGTCTCCTATTGCGATTGTATTATCAGGAGAAATATTCAATTTCCGGCTTATAAGTTCAAGAGAGTATGCTTTGTCAATGTTTTTTCTTGTAATCTGGTAATAACTATATCCGGAATAAGATATCTTGATAAAATCATTATATTTTTTTAATCTTTTTTTATTAAGCATTTTTACAAATTTATTATTTTCATCAATAATTTCAATCATCAATATATCTTCATCATTATAATCATTAAAATCAGAGGGTTTTAATGATTTTTGATAATAATTATTGTTTTTTTTGCAAGACAACCTGTTTGTAAAAGTATTATCTTTACAGTAAATGTTTATAATTATGTCATTTTCATTTAGCATATAAATGATTTCCTTTGACAAATTGCCTATAAAAGAACATTCTTCAATTACATCCTTGCGGTTATTATATATCAATGATCCGTTGCAGCATGATAAATAATTAAAATCAATATCAGTGATTATATTTTTTATATTATTTAATGATCTTGATGAAATTATTATGCAGATAATATTATTAATAATAATTTTTTGCAATCCTCTTTTTGTATTATCTGTTATCATCATATTATCATTTAACAGAGTACCGTCAAGATCAAAAGCAATTAATTTTATATTTTTTTTTAACATATTTTATTTAAAAAATTGATTGGTTTATTGTGTATTAAGCTTTGTCCCTTTATAGAGAGAAAAAAAATTAATTAAACTTTTAGTCTATGTTAAATATTGATTTTACAACTATAACAGTATCATCTTCACTATAGCCTATGCTTATTTTTGCCCCGCATTCATAGTTTATTCGCGCTAAACCGAGCCCTGATTCGCCTTCTTCTGAAACAGCGGCTTCTTTCATTTTATTTATATAATATTCCATTGGATCTGAATTGTTCATTACATCTACAATTTCTTTTACTTTATTATACATTTCTAAGGTGGTAAAATTCATAACCAATAATTCTATTGTTCTTTTTTCAAGGATTTTTCTTATGATCATTCTAATACCGTCTTTTGATGAATATTTTACTGCATTTTCCAAAAGTTCTGATGCTGAGATTGCTATTTTTCCTATATTGTCTTTGTCTATCAGATTAATTAATAAAAAGTTTTCAACATAATTTTTTGTCAAAGGTACATAATCCCATTTTGGGCCAAATGTTATATCCAAATAGCCATGAGTTCCCTGTTCATAATTTATTTTCACTATCAATCACCTCATTGATTTATTAAAAATGATAAAAATTCAGAAAAAGTATCATTTTACAGCTTAAACAATAAAATATTTTACTATATTTATAATATATTTCAACAAAATTTGTAAAAATAATTTTAAAAATTTGAATTTTATTTTGATTTTTTTTATTTTAACATGATATAATATATAATAAATATTGAAATTTAAAAATTTTAATTATATAATAAAAGCTAATGGATTTAAAAAACTTAGATTTAAAGTATATAATAGTCTTTAATGATTATTTAGAAAAATATTTAGATTTTTTCTCCACTGTTGAAGATCATGAATATAAGTATATTACAATTAATTCTAAGGAATTAAATGATTTAATCAAATATATAGAAAATGTTGAAAGAGAAAATCTTTTAATTATTTTAAGCTATGATTTATTTAAAATAGACTTTAATTTTGATATAAAAAAGTTTTTTTCTGTAACTTATAATATTTCAAATCCCCACTTATTAGTAATTAATCCTGTTTTTGATGAATTGAAAGAAGATAAAACTGTCGATAAGGATCAAAATTTTTATTATCATTTAAATGACAGTGATGCAGATAAAAGAGATGATAGTTCTTTTTATTTTTTTATTAAGATGATTTTTAACAGAATGCGTGATATTTCCAGACTTGATAATTATATAATAAATTCTTTCAGAACAATAATAGATTCCGAAATAATGAAAAAGCAAAAACATGAGATTGAGAAATTATATAAGGAACTGGCAATATTAAGTAAAACTGATTATCTGACAAAGGTTCTAAATAGAAAAGCTTTCTTTGAATCAATGGAATTGGAAATAAACCGTACTATAAGAAATAAAGAGAGATTGATCAAAAAATTTAAAAAGAAAAACCCAAACAACTCTAGTCCTGTTTTGTACAAGGTAAAATTTTCATGTGTTATGATAGACATAGATCATTTTAAAAAAGTTAATGATACATATGGTCATATAGCCGGAGATCAGGTGCTTAAGGAACTCGGCATTTTATTAAGGTCAAAAAAAATATTCAGAAACAATGATATAATTGGAAGGTACGGCGGAGAGGAATTTATTATTATTTTACCGGAAACTGATGCTCAAGAAGCCAAGATACCTTCCGAAAGATTAAGAGATGAAATCTCAAGGATCAATTTTAAAAATGATAAAGGAGAAGTCTTTAATATTTGTATTAGCATTGGAATTTCTGAATTTAATGATCTTGATAAATCAAATATTGATATAATTAATAGAGCTGATAAAGCATTGTATTATGCAAAATCACATGGAAGAAATCAAACGATTATCTATGAAGAAGTTTTTTGAATTTCAAATATGGAAAAATTTTAAAATTATTAATTTTTGATTTATCTTGACAAATAATATAAATACTAGTAAGATTGCTTAAAATGAGTAACAAGATTATTAATAACATTTTTTTTATTATTAATGAATTAGAAAAAGAACAGAATTTATTTAAAAAGAGTTCTGATGAATTTAATTTTTATCCATTTTATTTTGAAGATTTCCTCAATGATAAAATTAAGTTTGATCCAAAAGATTTTGATGATAGACAAAATAATTTAATTGTTATTAATAAATCATTTTATGATAGAAAAGAAAAAGAAAATTTAATAAATAAATTATTAATAAAATTAAATATTCTTAATCCTCATTTTTTGTTTATTGATTACAAAGACTGTGGTATTCATGAACTGGAAAATATAATAAGAAAAGAAAATTTTTTTTATAAATTATCGGAAAAAAATAAACAGAATGATATTTATCTAATGCTTGTTCTTATTTTTCAGCATATTAAAGATCTTACCAGATTAAGTGATTATATTATAAATTCATTTCAAACAATTGTAAATTCAGAACTGATCAATCAGCAAAAGATGAAGATAGAACAATTGTATAAAGAACTGGAGAATTTAAGCAAAATTGATATTTTGACAAATGTTTTAAATAGAAGGGCTTTTTTTGAAGCATTGGACAGGGAAATCACAAGAACATTCAGGGATTTGTGGAGAATATATAGTTTAAATAATCCAGATTTAAATTATAATAAAATAGATAAAAATGTTGAAAATTTTTATAAAAACAGCCCACAGGGTAATTTATTGGATCATTATGGTAAATTATCATGCTTAATGATTGATATTGATCATTTTAAAAATATTAATGATGAGTATGGTCATATAATGGGTGATACTGTATTAAAAGAAGTGGGTAATTTATTAAATTCTTCTAAAATTTTTAGGGATAATGATATAGTTGGAAGGTTTGGTGGAGAAGAGTTTATTGTTATATTACCCGAGACCAATGCAATGCATGCAAAAATCCCTGCCGAAAGATTAAGGAATGAAATAAAAAGCACAAAATTTAAATCAGAAAAGGATACATTCAATATAACAATCAGCATAGGTATTGCAGAATTAACTAAAGACGATAAATCCAGTGATAAAATAATCGAAAGAGCTGATAAAGCCCTATACTATGCAAAACAGCACGGTAAAGATAAATGTGTTATTTATGATGAAATTGAAGAGTTTTTAGAAGGATAATATATTTTTTTTATCCGATCATTGATTTTCTGAAATTATCTTATCTACTCTGCCAATTATATCATTTATATAATTATTCAATTTTTTTTCAGCTTGACTTTTGTCTTTTGCTTTTGTTGAAAAATAAAATTTGATTTTTGGTTCGGTCCCGGAAGGTCTCAGTGTTACAACAGAATCATCTTGAAGATAATACTGGATAACATTTGACTTTGGCAGATAATATTTGCTTCCTTCAGAATCAGTTGTTCTGTCATTTTCATAATCGATCATTTTAATAATCAGAACATCTGATATTTTTTTCAATTGAGCGCTTCTAAAGTAATCCATTATATTGGTTATAATCTTTTGACCCTTTAGACCTTTAATATATCGGCTGACCTGTTCTTCTTTAAAATATCCGTATTTATCATATACCTCTTCCAATAAATCGATAATTGACAAATTTTTAGTGTTCAAATAGGCAGCACATTCTGCAATCATCAAAGTTGATGC
>JAFGQB010000101.1 GCA_016935915.1 Spirochaetota bacterium | reverse complement strand
CTGGGATACCATTGTTTATCCGCCAAACAACTACACAATTGCAAAAGCAAGCTGGTCTGGTAATGAGTCTCCAGATCCATTACCGCCTAATACCAATAAACCTTTAGGATCACCGATATCAATAATTTTTAACAAAAAACTCATTAAAGTCATAAGTTCAGAATTATTAAATGATCAAAATAATAATGTACCCTGTTTTGTTGTCAGCTCATCAACAGATATCAATAATAAAAATATAAACGGTGTTGTTTTAGTACCAAAAGTCATTTTAAATTACAACACAAAATATACTGTAAAAATTAAAGCCGGCTTTGAAAATAATGAGGAAAAAGATTATATTTGGTCTTTTATAACAGAACAACAAAAATGATTATTAATTAATTCCTGATTATAGAGCCAGAATTGTCAATAATCCATACTTTAGTTATACCCTTTTCAATCCTCAGGCATAATGATTTATCTTTTTTTGAATTAAATGAATTAAATTCTCCCTGAAAATCAATAGCAATGTCATATAAACCTGCTTCAAGTCCTTCTACTTCATATACCTGGCCTTTAGTTATATTTATACTTCTTGCAACCGGATAAAAGATACCTTCAGGTGCAAGCCAGACAAATTCTATTACTTTATCAGAAGAATTGACAATTCTGAAATTCCCGTTATTGGATTCTTTAATAAGAGATTTACAATTAAAAAGTATTAAAATTAGAAATGAGAACACAAAAAAAGTAAAAAATTTCTTCATAGCAAAATTTATTATAGCACTAAATCAAATAAAGACAACAAATTTATTAAAATTTTAAATATTTTTTTAAAAAAAATTTATTTAATATAATTTTTTGGTTTTCATCATTTTTTTTCTTCTTTTTCTTTCCATTTTCTTGTTTTTTTCATGTTTTTCAACCGCTGGTTTTGCAAAATATCTTCTTTTTTTGACTTCCAATAGAATTCCTTCTCTATCAACAATCTTCTTGAATCTTTTTATTGATCTTTCAATATCGTCGGAATTATTAATATAAATTTCAGCCAATTTTTTACCCCTTATATTTTTTTGATTAAAATTTTTTTATTGATTTCTAAATACAATTCTACCCTTAGTTAAATCATAAGGTGACACTTCAACAACAACATTGTCTCCAGGTACTATTCTTATATAATATTTTCTCATCCTACCTGATAACTGAGCTAATATTTCATGCCCTGATTCGGTTTTAACCTTAAACATTGCATTTGGTAATGCTTTAACAACTACTCCTGTTACTTCAATAGGTTCTTCTTTTGCCATTGATCCTCTCTAAATTTTAAAATTTATAGTAATTTATAATGAATTTTTCATATTAAATCAAGAATTTTATCATAAATTTCTCATTTTTTCTTTTTTCCGCTGATTAATTTCTTTAACTGTTTCTTCGATAATGCTATTTTCTGAGAATTTACAGACGGTTGTGTATTACTTGTATTATCCTCTTTAACTGCTTGTTCGATATTTTTTTCTTCAATTTTCTGCTCAAATTCAACTTTTTTAAGTTCTTTAACCTGTTTTCTTCTTTTCTTGTTAAAAACAATATCCCAAACTTCAACCACCGGTGATGCAATAATGATAGATGAATAAGTCCCGGCAAACAAACCTACGATTATTGATAATGAAAAGCCGTAAATTTTATCTCCGCCCCAAATAAACAATGCCAAAATAGCTAAAAATGTCGTAAATGATGTTATTATTGTTCTCGTTAAAGTTTGATTTATTGAAACATTAACAATATCTCTTTCTGAAAAATCTTTCATAATATTAAAATTTTCCCTGATCCTGTCAAAGACAACAATAGTATCATTAACAGAATAACCGATGATAAACAATATAGCAGCAATGAGTGTGTAATCAAACTCCAACTGCATAAATGCAATAAAACCAAGCATAATCAAAACATCATGGAACAAAGCTAAAATTGCACCCAAAGCATAATTTATCCTGAATCTAATTGTTATATATAATAACATGATTCCCAATACAAATAATGTTAAAAATATTGCCTGTAATTGTAAACTTCTGGAATAAACAGGGGATATTACATTCTCACTTTCTTTTACAACATTATCTACTACTCTTAAGGTATCAGTTCTTTTTTCCAATATTTCCCCTGTCATCTGATCAGGATATAATTTATTGGCAAGTATTAGCTCATCTCCTTTAATTTCATAGGTCAATCCATATTTATCGGTTATCAATTTATGGAATTTTGTTATTCTGTCGTTTAAATATTTTGCAGGAGTTAATTCAGGATCTTCATCAATAATCTTTTGATCTTCATCTGTTAATATAGTTTTGATCAAAAAGGATGCAGAATTTCCGATCTGTTTACTTTTGTCAATTATTACCTGTTGAACATCAAAACCTAATTCGGACTGATTTGTAAAATCCCTAACCTCATTAATAGTGATTCCTGAATAAACTGTTACCTGATGAATCAAACCGCCCTGGAAATCAACCCCAAAATTAAATCCCTTAGGAGTAAATATACCTAAATCTTTATCTTTTATGATATTTTTACCAAAATAAAACCACATTCCGGTTAATATTATTATTAATGAAAATATTAATAATGGTATTCGTATTTTATAAAATTTAATCATTTTCTTTTACTTCCCCCTAATCAATGATAGAACTCTCATAGATTTAAAGTTAATAAAACTATTTAAACTTTCTAAAATTAACTTAGACATGAACAAAGTTGAAAATAAAGTTGTAACAATTCCCAAGCACAATGTTACTGCAAAGCCTTTAATAGGACCTGTGCCAAAAATCGACAACCCGATCCCTGCCGCAAATGTAGTTAAGTTTGAGTCCATAATTGTCCAAAACGCCTTCTCATGCCCAAGTTGAAATGCCGTGCTGAAAGTTTTTCCGGAATTTAACTCTTCTTTTATTCTTTCAAATATTATTACATTGGCATCAACCGCCATACCTACAGTCAATACTATACCTGCTATACCAGGCAATGTTAGTGTTGCCTGAAACAAAGCCAAACCGCTCATCAAAAGCATTATATTAAAAGCAAGCGTTAAATCTGCTATAATACCGCCTATACTGTAATATAAAAACATAAATCCGATAACAAATATCGCTCCAATTAATGACGCCCATAATCCTTTTTCAATTGTATCTCTTCCTAAACTTGCTCCGACTGTGTGCTCTTCTGATATTTCAAGAGGCACACTGAGACTTCCTGATCTTAATATCAAAGCCAGATTGTTCAATTCTGTTAAAGGTGTGTTCCCTAATTGAATCGAGCTCTGCCCCATGGGGATCCTCTCTTTTACTACAGGAGCATATAAAACCACATCATCAAGTATAATTGCTATCTTTCTTCCTATATTATCACCTGTGATCTGTGCCCAATCTTTTGTCGCTTCATTATCAAGCTGGAATGCGACATAATATCCGCCTGTATAGTCTTGTTGTACACCTGCATTCGTTATTTTAATTGTTTCCCCTAATAATGATTTCTTTTCAACAGCATAAACATATTGAATATCTTCCTCTTCTCCCCATTTGTTTTTTTCCGAAGTTAACAATATATCGACCCCGGGCAATTCTTTGTTGATTTTATCCTGCATTTCTGGCAGTAATTTTCCTCTGTTATCAAAAGCATATTTTCCTTCTGATCTGAGTTCTCTTATCACTTCATTAACTCTTTGAGTTGCATCCTCTGAAACAAGCTTAAATTCCAAAACTCCAACAGTCTCAATCAATTGTCTTAATTCCGTAGCTTCTTTAACGCCCGGTAAATTAATAACGATCTTATCTAGACCGCCCAATTTTTGGATAGATGTTTCTGACAAACCGTATTTATTTATTCTGTTTTCAATCTTAATCATTGCACTGTCAATCATGGCTTCTTTATATTTCTCAATGATCTTGTTAACATCTTTTTCATCGGTTTCTTTCCCGGTTTTCTTCTCGTCTTCCACAACTTTTTCAATCTTTTTCTTTACCTCGGGATCATCAAAATTAATTGTAACAACCGCATATGCTCCACCCTGAAGATCAAGTCCCAATTTAATGATATTATCTTTAACTTTTTTCTTTTTGTCCTGTTCTTTAATATAATAATCTTCTAAACTGTCATTAAAAAAAGCATTGACATATTTTTCTTTGTCATTTACATCTGTTAAAATCTTTTTCATTTCATCATATGTATATATTTTCTTGATTTTTATTTCGATATCAGGAATTTTTGTATTTTGATCTAAATTACTTATAATACCGCTTCTGACAGCTTTGTTTATTGTTTTCAATTCTTTGATAAAAAGGTCATTAAGATGATCATATTCTTTTTCAAAGCCCTGGATTTTTTCTTCCTTTATTGAATTCAAAGATTTTTCTACTTTTTTTTCTATATCAAGTTTTAACTTGTCCGCAACTAAAGAAGCTTCATTTCTATCTTCAGGAGAAAACAAAAAATACCATTGTATTGTCGGCATCAAAAAATATATACCGCATATAACAACAATTAAAATTATAAAAAATCTTGTTCTTTTTGTCATACATCTCTCTCCAAAATGTTTAACTATCTGGTTTGTTTAATAATTTTAAATATTAAATCATTTACTTTTTTAGTTCCGCTTCATCTTTTCCTGTATTTGTTGCTTTAACAACTCTGGAAATTGCGGACTTTTCAAAAGTAAGTTCTGTGTTTGCATCAACTTTAACTACAATATCTGTATCTCTTACATTCGATATTTTGCCGTGTATACCGCCGATTGTTACTATTTTATCGCCTTTTTTTAAAGCATTAAGCATGTTTTCCATTTCTTTTCTTTTTTTATTCTGAGGTCTTACAATAAAAAAATAAAAAAAAGCAATAAAACCTACCATTATTATAGTAAACATTAAAGTTCCCGGATCCTGAAATCCCTTTGGCGGCTGAGCCTGCAATAAATTAAACAATATATTCATTGAAAAAAACCTCTCCTATCATATTTTTTTATGAAAATGTAAATTATCATTTATCAATATTAAAGTCAAGATATATCTTTTTTACATTTCATTTATATATCTTTATAAGGAAAAAAGTAATAAATTATTAAAATTCATATAAAAATTTTAATTTTCGATTAATAATTAATTATTGATTTAAAAAAATCTAAATTTTATAAAATAAAAATTTTATTTTTATAAATCAGTGACCGTTAATTTAAATAATTAAATAAAAAAAATTTAACATATTGAATTTTTTTTTATACTAAATTATAATATTTATAAGGGCAAAATTTAATGGACTTGACAGAACTTGATAAAACATTTGATTATTACGAAAAAAGATACAATCTATCAAAAATGGCAATTGAATGCGGAATCCCATTAAAAAATTTTAACTTACTGAATTCAAAAGAAAAATTTCTTAAACTTTCATTTAAATTAAAAGAATCAAACAAAACAAATCTTGCATCTTTCTTTTTCGGAAAACTCTTTGAAGTAAGTCAAAATTTTGAAGCTTTGATAAATAAGATTGAATGCTTGATAAATCTCCAGGAATATGAAGAGGCAATAAGGTATAATAATATAGGCTGGGAGCTCCTCTATGAAGACTGCGAAATAAATCCCGATCAATATGAAAAATCACTATCATTTCAGAAAGCTTTGATATCCTTTTATATAGAAAGATATCATACATGCGAACAGATATGCGAAGAAAATATAATAAAATTTAAATCAAATGAATTTTATTATCTCCTCTGCGCAAATTTTATTGCTTCAGATAATTTAAAAAGCGCAATTAAGCTCTTTAACAAATATTCAAAAAAGTTCGACAGTTCATTGAATTTTTTAATTGAAGTATTGATTTATATATTAAATATAAATTTACTTGATAAGGCAATAATTTTTATTGATAATTTGTTTGATTTAAGTGAAAATCATAAAAAAGAAATTATTAATATTGCAAATAAATATTATGCTTTTAGTAAAAATAAGTCCATAATAATAAATTTTTTTCAAAATGAACTTAACTTTTCATTAAAAAAATAATTAATATATCAACTCTATTGTCTAAAATTTGTAAATTTTATTGTTTTAACTCTTTTATAAATTTATTTAAATAATAATGTCCTTATACATAAATGAAATTAACAATTTTATTAAAGACTACCTTTCTTCAGAAGCAATTAAAGACATTGCCATTAATGGCGTTCAGTTGGAAAATGATGCAGATATAAAAAAAATTGCTTTTGCTGTAGATATGTCCAATGATTTAATAAATTCAGCAGTAGAAAAAAATTGCAATTTATTAATAGTACATCATGGGATATTCTGGGGTTCTCCGATACCGATAACCGGCACTTTTAAAAACAGAATCAAAATTTTAATGGAAAATAATATCGGATTAATTGCTCAGCATCTGCCTCTTGATATGCATCCTGAAATCGGCAATAATGCTCAAATATTAAAGTTATTGCAAGCAAAGGAGTT
>JAFGQB010000011.1 GCA_016935915.1 Spirochaetota bacterium | reverse complement strand
CAATTAAAAAAATAAATATTAATTTATTCATATTTTCTCCAGTTAATATTATACTTTATTTTGTCTGTTCAATTATTAAAATTCTATCCGAAAACCGCAGGGCCTTTTTCCATGTCTTCAATCAAAAACAGAAGAAAATTTTTCAATGTAAAAAACTTTTTTTCCTCAAGCCTTTTGATAATAGGATCCAGATTCCGCATCAAATGCTTTTTATAAAACTCAAGCCCGGTGATATGATAATTACATAGGTTAAAAAAAACAGGTCTTAAATTCATATACAGGGAAGGCTTTCGTAAATTTGTAAGATCATTCTTAGGCTTTTCCATTTTAATAAGATCATATTCAAAATCAGCATTTTCAAACAGTTCAAAATGTTTTTCATCCCATTTTTTAAAATACAATGCCATTTCTTCCTTTTCTGCTTTTATATCTTCTGATGTTTTTTTATTTTTATTATGAGGCAGTTCCAAAGTGTCCAGTTTCCTCAGGCTGTGAAAGAACATAAGACGGCATTCATTGACAGAATATGTTTGATCCTCTTCAAAAACCAGACTATTTGACTTGAGAAATTGCCTTGCCTCATCAAAAAAAGCCTTAAACTCTATGAACTTTTCAACAAGCTCATCAGATCCGACAGCATCAGGATGTGTTTTTTTTGCGATCTTCCTGAAGACATCTTTAAGTTCACCAAGACTGCCAATAGTTCCATCTTTAATTAATTTAATAAAAATATTTTCCATTAAAAATATCCGTTTTAAAGATAAAAAATAATATTAAAAAAGTCAATTTATTTAAAAAAGGGACAGAGCTTAAAAAATGTGTTTATGCGTACAAGCGAAAGTCTATGCGCCAAAAAAAAAAGCGAAACCTGATTTGATTTTTTTTTAAATTTAAATTTTACTGTTTTTAATCAAATTTAACGTTATTTTTAACTTTTTTATTGACTTTTTTAAGATTTCAAACTATATTGATAATATAATCAGATGAAAAATTAAAAATGTAAAAAAGAGAAAAAAATAATTAATGTTAATATTGATATTCATAATTTTTAACGATGAAGATCTAATAAAAATTCAAAACCGCGATCCTGATATATTTGAAAAAATCTACAAAAAATACAAAGCAAAATTATACAATTACTTTTTCATAAAAACAAACGGGAACATAATGCTTGCGGAAGAACTTTTCAGCGACACATTTCACTCGGCTTTGATTTCGGCACCAAAGCTTAAGTCCATGAAAAATGTACAGTCATGGCTTATAAGCATAGCAAACAGGCGTTTCATCGATCACTTAAGGAGCAGATACAAAAACAAGCAGCAGTACGGTAATACTTTAACCGAAGAGAAAATTGATCATTATGATATCAACTGCAGTGAAATACAAAACAACGACAAGGTAATCATGACAAAGCTGGCTTTGAACAACCTCAGAGATAAATACAGGGATATCTTAACATTAAAATATATCGAAAATAAATCGCAGATAGAAATTGCAGAATTGACCAATAAATCGGTTTTATCTGTTCAGAGCATTCTTTTCAGAGCAAGGGAATCCTTAAAAAAAGAGCTGTTAAAAATAACAAGGGACAACTAAAATGAAAAAGAATAATAAATGGCAAAACTGGATAAAAAAAATCAATGAAGAAGAGCTGTCGCAATTGCTCAGTGCAAATGAAAAGAACTACAAACTAAACAGTGATACAGATAAAAACACATTAAAAATGATCAAAAACCTTGATAATGAAAACAAAAAGAAAAAAACAGAAAAAGAGAGAATTGTTTTCAAAAAACCTCTGTTTAATTATTCTTTCACAACAGTCATGATACTATTTATGGTAATGGCTGTAAGCGTTATAATCAATGAAATAAAAAAGATTGAGTATGATATAGACAAAAACTGCATTATCACGAAATTAGAAGGCGAAGTTGTCTTAACAGACAGAAGCAGAAATACAAAAAAAAGGCTTGAACTCAATGATATGTTGAACAAGAACTCAACCATAAAAACTTCTGCGAACGCTTTGGCACAAATATCTTTTTACAACAGATCGATATCACTGATCAGCGAAAAATCAGAGCTTTCTGTTTTGAATCTCGATAAACAGCAAAATTTTGAACAGATCATTTTAAAACAGGAAAGCGGCAGCGGCATCTTTATACCTGTAAAGACCCAGGACAATTTCATCTTTAATGTTTATACAGATGCTCTAATCATTAAAACCATCGGCACAGAGTTTACTGTTGATGTAGCAGAAAGCAAAGACACAAAGGTTTTGGTGTATGAAGGAATCATCAATGTAATTCTTAATATAAACAGAAATACAATCAATGATATAATAAAAATAAACAGCAGACTGGGTAAAAAGCTCGAAGAAGAGCTTTCAATCGGCGAAAAAATAATCAAAGATCAACAGATCACGGTATGTTACAATAACATAAAAAAAATTGATGAAAAACTTTTAGAAATATACAGCAATTTAAAAAATTATGCAGTACTGAAACCTCAAGAAAAACGAATCATCGATGAAAAAAACAGACAACTTGCTCATGACATTGAATCTTTGATCAATAGCTCATTGATAATAGAAAATTCCATTTTAAAGTTTATTCAAAAAAAGCTTAAAATAAATAGACTTCCCAAAAGTACAAGAAAGAAACTCACTGAAAAGTTCACATATTTTTTTACCGATGATAAAAATCTTTATATAGCAAGCGACTCGAACAGGGAAATTTACTGTATAAATAGTATCAACGGTAATATAATCTGGGAGTTTACAGATTTTAGACTTAAAAACATCACTTCCGTACCCGTATTTTTTAACGGTCATATGATAAGTTCTGGTCCCAATCATATTTTTATCATAGAGAAGAACGGCAGCCCTTTCCTGATACAAAAAATCAATAAAGGTCCCTCTTTCTGGCCCGAATCCATTAATTTCAACGGTAAACTTTATATACCCGGATTTGAAGACATCCATGTTTATGACAAAACCAACTTTACTATTTTAAAAAACTTTGTAAAATCCCCGGGACAGATCTATATTTCCGCTGCAGGAGGAAAACTGTTTTGTACTTATTCAAGTTTACAAAAAATAAGCATTTATGATCTTGAAAAAAAGCAGGAAATCTGGGTATCTGAAATTTTAAATGCCAAGGTTTTTATGCCCCCTTTAGTAACCGTGGACATCATATACTTCGCTGATGATACGAACACTTTATATAAATATGATTACAAAAAAAATAAAAGTGAAAAACTTTTCATTGGTACCGGAGTGATTTCAAATCTCATTTTAAAATACAATTATATATATTTCGTGGCAAATAATGGTTATTTTTACAGGATAAATGTCCGCAGTTTTAATAATGCCGAACAGTTATCAAGGGTTGATTATGATCCAAACCCCGATAAATATCTGACGAAAAAATTGCTTTATCATAATGATGAGCTTTACTTTTCATCCGATACGGGCAAGTTGTTCAAATATGACATGATAGAAAAAAAATGCGAACTTATAACTATCGACGACAACAAGTCGGATCTGCCGCTTATCAGTACACCTGTAAGGATCAGCAATGCTGTATATGTAATTGATTCTTTATCAAATGTTTACAGGGCAAATTATTAGAAAATAGATTAACAACCTAAAAACACTAAAGAACACGGCAGGAAGAATTATTTAAAGGAGTTCAAACAGCGTTTTTTAATGTCGCTGAAGCTTGCGGTTTTTTTTGGCGCACTTTCAGATGACCGGAATGCAGGTGATTTCAATATGGTTGTCCGGGAATAAAATGGATTAAAATTATAAAATGATTAAATTTTAAACCATGAAGGGCATGAAGTGCAGTTATCACTTTAGGGATGAAGTTTTAAATTTCTAAAAACTCTTCGTGATCCACGTCTCCTTCATGGTAAATAAATTTAAAACATAAATGGATTAATGTTCAATGAAAAAGTTTTTAACTGTTATTTTCTTATTAGCGGTACAACTTATTCTCTTCGGAATAGAAAAAAAGGAAAATGAAACCATAAGAAGAACTATTGCAATACTCCCGTTTTACAACCAGAACTCTGTTGAAAAATACGACTACCTCTCTGACACAATCAGGGACTCTCTAAAAGCCAAGCTGGTATTGACTGAAAGTTTCATTATAACAAGTTTTTCCCTGATAGACGATAAAATAAAAAAGTATAAACTTACGATAAGTGAAGCCATTAGTGACAAAAATACAAAAAGATTAGCAAAAGCTGTAAAGTCGGATATTGCAGTGACAGGGAAGTTTATAATAATAGAAGATAAAATAATGGTCAGCATTGAGGTAATCGATATTTTTTCCGAATCAATAGTTGCAACATCCCGTATAAACGGAGAAGTGGGGCTTGATCTTTTCAGAATTATAAATAAAGTCACTGAAGACATAACTGAAAAAATCAACAGTAAATTCAAAAAGGTTGACAGTACATATTTCAGCGAAATGTCAAAAGCACTGAAAAAACAGTTTTTAAGATCGATTTTTACTCCAATGAGAGTTACAGGCATAACCCTTACAGCATCGGGAAGCTGCCTTTTTATTACAGGTATGCCTCTGTTAATTTTTGATCTTGCAAACTATTCGGCATCTGTAAGGTACGACAAAGACTATGGTCCCTTAACAAATACCGGATACAGGACATATTACGACTCCTACTGGACATTTGTGGGACTGCTATCAGGAAGCATAGCACTGGCTTCAACAGGTTTGATCTTATTGAGCATAGGCATACCATTAATAATATACGATTCCAAAAGACAAAAGACAAGCTTTGATATTTATTTAAAAAAAGAAAGTATATATTTTTCAATGAAGTGGAAACTGTAAACTCAGGGTAAATTCACCCGGATATGCAAATGTATGAACAAGCGTCTGACAGCCCCTTGCTGTTAACATTAAATATATAAAAGGTGTTCACCTTAAAAAAACTGAATTAATTATTACAGGAGATTTTTATGATTAAAAAAGTAATTTTAATTTTAGCGGTATTTATTATGTCAACTATGTTATTTATGAATT
>JAFGQB010000100.1 GCA_016935915.1 Spirochaetota bacterium | reverse complement strand
GAACATGCGGTTGAGTATTATAAAAAAAAGAAAGAATACGCTTTAAAGAACTTCGGGAAAAGTCCGGAAAATCTTGGCAAGTTTTAGCTGTTTCTTATTTTTTCTTCTTATATCTGGTTCCGTAAGGCATTACTACATTGTTAAAACTTTTTGCATTGAAGATTTGATTTATATCGATAATTGCATTTTTAAAGTCTGCTCCGTCAAGATTGGCACCATAAAATACAGCTTGAGTCAAATCAGAGTTATTGAACTTTGTCCCTCGTAAATCGGATTGTGAAAAATTGACCTTAGTTAAATTTAAGCCGCTGAAATCAATATTTTGAAGTTTTGACTTGTTTAAATTTGCCCAAAAAAAATTAGTGTCTTTAATTACAGCATTTCTTAAATCTGAATTACTGAGGTCTGCATAGCTGAAATCCGCATTTGTCAAATCGCAATTATTAAGTTTGGTAAAGGTGAGTATTGAATATTTCAGGTCGCAGTTTTTAAATGAAGAACCCTTATAATTTTTATAACTGAGATCTTTTTTGGATAGATCCTGATCGTCAAAAATGAAATCAGTTTTTTGAAAAAAAGGAATATATTTACAACTAATAAAAAATAAAATTAAAAAAAGGTAAATAAATATTTTTTTCATTTTGTTTTTCCTTTATTTTTTTCTAATGATTTTAAATATTTTATCCTTTTAAACAATGGAGGATGAGAATAATAAAACCATGAATAAATATCTGCAGGATAAATATTGCTTAAGTTATCAACATTGAGTTTTTTTAAAGAATTTATTAAAGGTTCTGCTGATTTTATTTTTTCGTAAGAAAACTTGTCAGCTTCTCTTTCATGTTTTCGTGAAAAAGCGGAAGTTATTGGCGAAAAGAAAAACGCGATCGGAGCAGCTAATATAGTTAATAAATATAATCCTACAAATTTAGCTTCATTAATATTGAAATTATTCACAAAACCAAAACCGGTATATAATTTTATGTTATTAATAAGGTAAAAGCATATAAAAAGTAATAATAGAGAAACTATTGATGTGGAAATTAAATTTTTCAAAACATGCTTTTTTACATAATGTCCAATCTCATGGGCTAATATTGCCAGGATTTCATCCTCAGTATGATTTTTCAATAAACTGTCATATAAGACTATTCTTTTTGATTTGCCAATACCAGTAAAATATGCATTTGAATGAGTGCTTCTTTTTGATGCATCCATTTCAAATATTCCGTTTAATTTTAAACCTGAATCTTTTAAAAGCAGCTCGATTTTTTGTTTTAATTCCTTATTTTCCAGAGTTTTGAATTTATTAAATATAGGAGCGATTATTGTCGGATATATTATCTGCATAATCATGCTGAAAGAAAAAAAGAAAGCCCATAGTAATATCCACCATATTTTCTCGTAACTATAAAGGAAGAAAGTCAGTGCTATTAAAATTATTGAACCTATTATAACAGTTAAAATAATTTTTTTGATTAAATCACCTATCCATATTTTAAATGTCATTTTATTGAAATTAAATTTTTTTTCAATGACAAAATCAAAATATAGACTGAAAGGTATATCCATGATTATATCGATCAGATAAAATCCCCCGAAAAACAGCAAAATTAATATATAAATATTGTTAAAATTATTATTCAAAATATTATAATAATAAGGAATCAATCCGGAAAAAAGTATTATCAGCAAAACAATTTTTTCAAAAAAATATTCAACAAGTGAATAAATTAATTTGGCATTTGAATATCTGTTGATTTGTAAGAGTTTTTCTTCATTTATCATTCCTTTGAGTTCTTCTGGGATTTTATTAAGATTTTTTTTCCTGTGTCTGTAATTAATTATATCTAGTGTGATTTTTATTGTTATTGATAAAAAAAGGAATATTAGAAAAATAATGATAAAAATATTATTAAATTGCATTTAGACATTCTCCTGTTTTATGAATTTTTTTTCATTTTCAATATACCACTTATATGTTGCTGTAATTCCCTCTTTTAGTGATGTTTTTGCTTTCCAACCAAGAGAGTTAATTTTTGAAACGTCGCATATTTTCCTTGGTGTACCATCCGGTTTTGTGGTGTCATATTCTATTTTACCTGTAAAACCTATAATTCCTTTGATCATTTCTGCCAGTTCTGTTATTGAAATTTCTTCGCCCGTACCGATATTTATTATTTCATTGTCATTATAATTATTCATTAAGAAGATTAATCCGTCAGCACAATCGTCTACATTTAAAAATTCCCTTTTTGGTTTGCCCGTTCCCCATATTATTACTTTATCAGAATTGTTTTTTTTAGCTTCATGGAATTTTCTTATCAAGGCTTGCAATACGTGTGAACTAATAAGATCAAAATTATCATTGATGCCGTATAGATTGGGAGGCATTACGCTTATATAATTTGTATTATACTGTTCATTGTAAGATTTACACATCATAATACCTGCTATTTTTGCAACTGCATAAGCATTGTTTGTTTCTTCGAGTGGACCTGTTAATAGATATTCTTCTTTTATCGGTTGGGGAGAGTGCTTTGGGTAAATACAGGAGGTGCCTAAAAAAAGTAGTTTTTTTATGTTATTAAGATAAGAATTGTGAATTATATTGTTTTGTATTTGAAGATTTTGATAAATGAACTCTGCTTTTTTTGATTTATTGGCAAATATGCCGCCGACTTTAGCCGCGGCTTGAAACACATAATCAGGTTTATTTTTAGCAAAGAATTCAGAAACGGCTTTGTTGTCCAGAAGGTCCATTTCATCTCTTGATCTTGTTATAATATTGGTATAACCTTCTGATTTGAGTTTTCTGACTATTGCAGAACCTACAAGACCTTTATGACCTGCAACATATATTTTATCATTTTTATTCATGAAAAAATCCTTTTTTAAATTATGCATTTATATTTTTATTAATAATGAAAAATTATATTTTTATATCAATAATTTTTACTTTCTTTTAAAAATTTAAAAAAGATTATACTGAATAAAATAAGATATGTCCATATTTTTATTTTGGGACTTATCGAAATTTAATAATAAT
>JAFGQB010000099.1 GCA_016935915.1 Spirochaetota bacterium | reverse complement strand
TAATATTGATGCCGCTGATGATTAGTTTAAAACAGGACAGAAATAAGTTGAATTATAAAATAGGTGAAGAATGTATTTATAAAAAATATCATGGAACTGCCGTAATAATAAGCATCAAAAAAACAAAAGAATCAACATCACAAACTTCTGTCAGCGGAGGGCCGGGCTATGAAGGTTATGAAATAAAATTTTCTGTAAAAGTCAATGCTTATATCAGTAAAGAATGGGTAAAAGAATCAATAAATAAAGAGCAATTGTTTTTGCTGGCAAACTCGTGGTATCCGGGGATTGAATATATTAAGAAATACAAAATCAAAAAAGGAAAAAAACACAACTGCATAGTAAAAATAATTGAAAAAGGAGCCTGTACTCCGATATTATTTGAAATTGATGGTCTTGATACAACTGACTATTTTGAGTCAAAACAATAAAAGCCATTTATAAAACATCTTTTATTTCAGACCTGTTTTTGAAGGATTACATTAATGAATAAAATTTTCATGATTATATTATTATTGGTCGGTTTGTATAATTTCAACATTGCCGAAGAAAGCATAAAAATAGAACCTCCTCTTTTTAATTTCGGCACTGTCAGTCCCGGAAAAATCATCAGTACATATTTAACTGTATATAATCAAAGCAATAATGAACTCAATATAAATCTGCATACCACCTGCGGATGCATGGTTGCGGGAGAGAAAAAAATTTTATTATCACCTGAAGAATCAAAAAAAGTCCGAATTAAACTTAACACATCCGGATATGACGGTTATATTGTTAAAGAGATAATTATCACATCGGATAACAGTGATGATTCCCCGCTCTTTTTTAAAATGCAGGGTAATGTTGAAAGATCAATAATAAATAAAATTATTTCACCAATGGAAAAGAAAAATGTAATTTATACAAACAATTTCCATAATGACATGACAGACAATCCTCAGATAGTAATTTTTTTTGCATACAAAAACTGCAAAGAATGTGATAAAATTCTATTTATTTTAAACAAATGGACACTAAACAAAAATGATAATATCAACATCCACTATTATCAGCTTGAAGATGTAAAAAATAAAAAAAACATTTATGAACTATCAAAAAAACATGGATATTATCCAGAACTTCCTTTAGTGATCCATAAAAATGTTTTTTATTCAGGGGTAAAAAACATTGAGAATATATTTTTAAAAAACAAAATTCATATTGAAAAATCAAATAAAAAAATTATCTCAAAATTAAATCCTTCTGCAATATTTTTTTCAGGACTGATAGACGCCATCAATCCCTGCGCTTTCACCATAATTATTCTGCTGTTGTCATATCTCGCCATTAGATTTAAAAACAGGATTCAGATACTATTATCAGGAGTCATATATATTTTTTCTGTGTTTTTAACATGCTTTTTACTTGGCATAGGTTTGTTTGATACATTTAGAATGACTCAAGTTTTTAAAATCATATCCATTGCTTTGAAATATGGATTAACATTATTTTTATTGATTCTTGCATTTATCAGTTTGCATGATTACATAAAGGTAAAAAAGAACAAAAGCAGTGAAATGACAATAAAGCTTCCATTGTTTTTAAAAAGCTCAATACGTAAAAATAAAAATTACCAAGTAAATTATTACAGTATATTGATTCGTTCAGTGATACTTGGTTTTACTTTTTCTTTATTTGAGCTCTTATGCAATGAGCAGTTATATTTCCCCATTATTGGGTACATGGTAAGAACCGAAAGTGAAAGATTTTTAGGAACTACTCTGCTTTTATTATACAATTTTGGCTTTATAATTCCATTGACAGCTGTTTTTACAGCTTTTTATTTTGGAATTTCTTCAAAATTCATTGGTAATTTTTTCAATAAACATTTATCACTGGTTAAATTATTATTTGCCGGTTTATTTGCCGCTTTTGCATTTGTCAATTTTATTTTTTAAAAAATAAATCATTTATGCTTTAAAATTAAAATACTGCAGGGTACGGTCTAATATCGTACCTTGCAGTTAAAAATTTATGCATTCAATAATTTATACAATTTTAAAAAACAATTAATAAGCAGGCTTTACCCTTGGCAATTGCGCCAAAAAAACGCAAGTAAAATAATCAAAATAAAAATAAAAAAAGCTGACAATTTTATGATGTCAGCTTTTTAATTTAAAATTAATCACAATTATATTTTTACTCTATTTATCTTCAGGCTTTGACAGTTTAAAGCTGTACCAGTCGATTTTTCGAGTAAAGATCATCACAAATGTTAATATTAAGAACAATCCGATGCTTCCCACAAGCAGTGAGTAATCTTCAAGCTGTAAGGTAAAATAGAGAAAACTGTATAAAAAGATCAAAAGAACAGCCAGAAATAAAGTTACAAGTTTATTTTTACTGATGCTTGCTGCGTAAAAAGTGATTATAGCAATGACAGATAAACTCGAAATAATATATGCATAGTTGAATGCTATATGTTCTGATAATGACAACAGCAGAAGATAAAAAATAATAATCGAAAAACCAACCATAAGATACTGAATAGGATGAAACCTTTTTTTATTCGAGATCTCGAATAAAATAAATACAGCCGCAAATGTAAGTATTATAAAAAGCACGGAATAATTTGTCGATCTATAAGTTTTCTGATACTCATCAACTGACATGAAAAGCTCAACACCGAATTTTGAATTGGCAACATTGATCGTCTGATTTGTCCATGACTGCGGATAATCTCTGTTATAATCAAATATTTCCCATTCTGCTCTAAATTCCTTTTCAGTAATGTTCCTCTCTTTCGGCAGAAAATATCCGTTAAAACTAGGCGAAGGCCATTTTGAACTGATTTTTACATTTGTCTTTTTGCCGAGAGGCAAAAATGACAGATCAATGCTCCCTCTTAAATTCAATTTAATGTTAAATTCCTGAAGTTTGCTTTTATCACTTTTTAAATATACATGTGTATAAACACCCTTTTCGATCAAAGGATTATTTTTAACTCCGGGTTTTAATTCAACTGCCCTATTGTTCCATGTCATTTCAATAGTGTTGTTTATTCCTCTCATATCGGTCATGCCGAATGAAAACTCAGCATCATTTAATAAAACATTGTCTTTAGAGATTTTCCATTGCGCAAAATCAGGATAAGTGAAATTTCCGCTGATATTCAAGTCTACTGTATAAACAACAGTACTATAAATTCCTCTTTTTCTGTATTCAGGGATAATTTCACCTGTTATCTGGAGATTGTTGGGCAGAAAATAAGCATATTTGATGTTTTTTACTATTTTTTCATGTTCAATACCGTTTTTATCAGTCCATTTTGATATATTGTACACAATATAAGGAATTTCGATTACAGGACCGATAATAGTCTGGCTGTCCGCCCACTTTGAGTTTATTTCCGAAATAACACCTCTTCTTCGTCCTTCGCGTTCATGTATCAGGTTAGTGATTTGTGCTGAAGGGATCAGCAATAAAAGGATTAAAAAAGTAATTAAAATGATCCTTACTATTAAAGAAGATTTGATCGACTGATTGACAGATTTTAAAAAACTGAAAAAATTTTCCATAAAAGTTTTCTCCTTAGAATGTTTTGTTAATTAAATAATACATCAAGCTTTTGTTGGAATTATTTTCAAAATAAGGTTTTTTTGTGTTGAATTGTGGCGAAATTGTGAAATCTTCATAAATTTATTGTTAAACTTTTAACAGTGTGATAATTTTATTTACATGGATAATAATGATCATGTCATTGCAATTGTTGATGATGAAGAAAACATAAGGGAAACCATCAGTTACTCATTAAAACAGGAAGGTTATAAAGCTCTAACTTTTTCAGACGGCAGTTATGCATGGGAATCTTTTCAAAAAAAAATGCCTGATCTTATCATCCTTGATATTATAATGCCCAGAATGGACGGATTGGAACTTTGCAGAAAGATAAGAAGCATTTCCGAAACAGTGCCGATTATTTTTTTAAGTTCCAAGGATGAAGAGCTTGATAAGATACTGGGACTTGAGATGGGAGGAGATGATTATCTGTGCAAACCTTTTTCAATGAAAGAGCTTATTACACGCATTAAAGTGATTTTCAGAAGAGTAAAAAATATAAAAGAAATTGATAAAAATGCTAATGAACTTATAAATATCGGTGATCTATCAATTGATCAATTAAGTTACACAGCAAAATGGAAAGATAAAAAACTAACATTGACATTAACTGAATATATGCTTTTACTGGCATTGTCAAAATATCCGGGACATGTAAAAAACAGAGAACAGCTTATAAAAGAGGCATATTCTGAAAATATTTATTTAAGCGACAGAACAATAGACAGTCATATTAAGAGATTAAGGAAAAAATTCATTGAAATTGACCCTGAATTTTGCTGTATTGAAACCGTTTATGGTCTGGGATATCGTTTTACTGTGTAAACAATATGAAAAAAAATAATAAAACAATTAAATTATTTTCTAAAATTTCAATCAGGCTTTTAATATTCAACCTTTTGCTTGTGTTTTTTCCGATAGGCAGCGCGCTTTATTTAAAAACTTATGAAAAACAGCAATTAAAATCCCTTGAAAACTCTATGGTTCAGCAGGGAAGATTGATTTCAGCTGTTTTTTCAAAAGAAGAAATGATTGATGAATACAGGGCAAAATTGATACTCGAAAATCTTAATTTAAGATTAACTTCAAGAATAAGAATTGTTGATACTAATGGCAATCTGCTTGCAGACTCAAGTATTGTACAAATAAATAAAAAAAAACATACTACTTCAAGTAATACTTTAAGTTATAAAAACAGGATTATAGATAAAAAAAAGGAGAATAAATTCCTGAATTTTATTTATAAACTCTCTTTATATCCAATAAGATTGTTCAGAAAACTTTTTTTTCCCCCGGTCTGGTCTTATGAATCAGCCGATTATTACGGAACAAGCAAAAAGATATTCGGACCTGAAATAAAAGAGGCATTGGAAGAAAAATACGGAGCTGTAACAAGACTTTCAGCAGGAGGACAGAAATCATTGACTCTTTACAGTGCAATCCCTGTTAAAGGAAAAACACAGGTTATAGGAGCAGTACTGGTTTCACAGTCAACTTTCGGTATATTGAACAATCTCTATGAAGTGAGAAAAGACATTTTAAAAATTTTCCTTATTTCAATAATATTTGCTATTATTTTAAGCATTATATTGGATTTTACCATTTCAAGACCTTTAAAAAGTTGAGGGATGAAGCTCATTCACTTGTTGATAAAAAAGGGAGATTGATAGGTACATTTGAATCATTTGACAGATCAGATGAGATCGGAGAGCTTTCTCATTCTTTAAAGGAACTCACCAAGAGACTTGAAAATCATATTAATTTTATTGAATCCTTTTCATCAGACATATCCCATGAAATGAAAAATCCTTTATCATCAATAAGGTCAGCATCGGAGATTTTAGATTATAGTGACAAAAATAAAAACAATAAAAAATTTATCAAGATCATACAGGATGAGGTTGACAGAATGGAAAATCTGCTTGTCAGTGTGAGAGAACTTGCAAAAATAGATATTTCAATCAATGAGGAAAAAGCCGAAAAAATTGAAATAATAACCATATTAAAGCATATAATCGAAAATTATAAATTAAGGGGTTTAAAACACCATATCAAACTTCATACGGAATTTGAAAAGATCAATATTAAAATACCCCCTGAACGATTTGTTCAGATCATTGAAAACCTTGTTGATAATGCAGTAAGTTTTTCAAAGGATAATGAAATCATAGAAATAAATGTTATTAAAAATTTTGATAAAGTTTTTATTACTGTTAAAGACAACGGTACAGGTATAGAT
>JAFGQB010000098.1 GCA_016935915.1 Spirochaetota bacterium | reverse complement strand
TAGTTATATGATACAGGAATCGATAACAGTTCAACGGAATAATGATCCTTTTGTTTTTGTTTTCTTACGGCTAAAGCGAAATGAAAATTTTTCTCATCAAGTATGCTTTGATCTGTATTTGCCATACTGTATAGTTTTGAAAATATGTTTTCTCCGCCGTAGAAAAGCATCTGTCCTGTATCCGTTTGATATTTTTGTGAACAGTTTTTAACGATTAACCTTATTATAAATGCTGAATGTGAAAAATTCAGATTGCGGATTTTATTTAAAAATTTAATAGGAATGTTTTTTTTTGAAACAATTTTGTCAAAAATATTGAATGTGTTTATAGTGCTTATGATATTTTTGGAAAAAAATATTTCATTATTTGTAAGGGTTATTTTAAAGAGACCTTTTTCTTTTTTTATGTTTTCAACAGAGCTTTCTTTATGAACTTCTACATTCGATTGATAAAGTTTCTTTATCATATTATCAATTATCTCTTTAAATGAATTTTTCTGTCTGAAAGCGCCTTTCTGCAGACTTGAAAAACCGACTATAGATATCAGAGTGTTGAGTTCTTCAGGTGGAAGGTTTGCAAGACCTGACAAAGCCGATAACACCTTGATTAATTTTATATTTTTAAAACCGAATTTATTAAGGAATTCTTCGAGGGTTTTATGCATATTTGACATCAGGCTGCCTGAAGTAAATAACAATTTAAAGATATCAAAAAAATCGAATTTTGTTTTTAAATGTGAAAACTGCCTGTTTATTTTAAGTGATTCAGCAAGAAAACTATGAACGGCTTTCGAATCTTCTGGGAAAAGTTTTGAAAAATTTTTGCAGATTTTATCAGTATCATATGGTATGTCAACCTCCCATTTGTTTTTTTCTTCTGCATTTATGTATTTGAAAACGCTGTCTTTAATTTTTAGAGTTTTATGTTCAATCGAAAGATAATTTAAGAACCTGCTTATATCCGGGAATAAATATACCGAATCAAAGTAATAACCTTTTTTTTCCTCAGTACCTGCAATGCCGCCCAGGAATTTATTTTTTTCAAACAATATTATCTTTAATTGAGGTGACTCTTTTTTTAAAAGTACAGATGTAGTTATCCCCGTTATTCCGCCGCCTATTACTGCCGTATGATAAATGGTATTCATGATAACATGATAATATTAATTGAATTTTTTTTCTATTTTTTTATTTTGTATGTAAAACTCATGTAAATATTGATAATAAAAGCATAAGCTGTTTACTTGATAGGTCATTAAGTTTTTTATATAAATATACAGGTTTAAAATAAAAAAAGAAAAATTGTTTTTTTCCGGATTGACACTGCGCCAATAAAAGTGAGGTTAATATAATAAAAAAGAAAATCAATCCAATAAAAATTTCGATATTTATTTTTTTAATTGACTTTTTAATTTATATCAATTATATACATAAAAGCAGTAAACTGATAACAAAGGGAAAAAATTTGGATAAGAAAAAAACCGCTGTGGTTGTTATTCCAACATATAATGAAGCCGAAAATATTAAAAAAATGATAGATTGTCTTTTTTCTGATATTTTTAACAAAATTGATAATTATAAAATGATGCTTCTTATTGTTGACGGTAATTCTAATGACAAAACAGCGGATATTGTTAAAGACAAGATGAAAAAGTTTGAAAATCTTCACCTGATCGTTGAAGAAAAAAAAGAAGGTATCGGAGCCGCTTATGTCAAGGGTTTTAATCATGCGGTAAAAAGTCTCAAAGCCGATGTTCTTATAGAATTTGATGGTGACTTTCAGCATCCGCCCGAATTGATCATTAAACTGCTTGATGAGATCGATAAAGGTTATGATTATGTGATCGGTTCAAGGAATGCTAAAGGTGGCGCCTATCCGTCACACTGGGGATTTAAAAGGCATTTTTTCTCAAGATTCGGAGGATTTGTCGCCAGGTTTATTTTATTTTTTCCTTTCAGTCCATTTTTTAAAATCACGGATCCCACAACCGGGCTAAAAGCGACAAGAGTTGAAAATTTTTTTGATAAACTAAAGCTTGATAAACTGAAATATAAAGGTTTTGCATATAAGCTTGAACTAATGCATAAAATGGTTGAGCTTGACGCAAAGGTAAAACAGATACCTTTTAAATTCGGTTTAAGGTCTTACGGTGATTCTAAAATTGATGCTCAGACACCAAAGGAAATTTTAAAGGCTGTTTTCAGGTTGAGATTTAATGATAAAAAAAGCTGGCGGTTTGTTAAGTTCGGAACAATTGGATTTTTAGGTTATCTTGTAAATTCATTTTTTTTGGAGTTTTTATCGGGTACTCTTGCTATGGAAAAAATAGCCAGCCTGTTTGTTATTTTAAAAGATGTTTTTTTCCTTAAAGTCTTTACCAACAGGTCTGCATGGGCAGCTGGATTTGCCACTGAAATTTCAATAATCCATAATTTTACATTGAACAATATCTGGACATTCAGATCAAAAGAACATAAAGCATCTTCTAAAATTTTTTCAAGATTTTTAAAATTTAATTTTACTGCGATCGGTGCCATTATTATTCAATTTCTGGCTGTAGGTTTCGGTACGCTTATCTTCGGAAATACACTTTTGATCAGACAGGCAAGTTTGATCTTTGCAATTGTCTTTATAAACATTCCATATAACTGGATTATGTACAACAGGGTTATATGGAAAAAGAAAAAATAATAAAATAAATCAGATTATTCAAGATTATTTTTAATCTGCAAAATATCCGGCTGATCAGGTTTCAGCTTTAATGATCTTTCTGCACAGGATAAGGCTTCCTTTTTGGAACCTGTATTTGTTTTGTAATAGATATAAACAATATTGTTCAATGCATAAAGGTTGTCGGGATTGATCCTTAATACTTTCCGATATATTTCGAGGGCGTTATCAATTTTATTTAGATTCTGCAATGAAAATCCGTAAACCAAATTAATATCTTCCGAGTTTGGACTAAAAGTCAATGCTTTTTTTAAAACTTTTTCTGCTGATGCAAAATCTTTTCTGTAATAGTAGATATTGCCCAAGACATGCCAGTAGTTTACATTATTTATAGGTAATTCATTATAGTTGATCTTGTCGAAACTTGCTGTTGCAAAAACTAAAAATTCATTCAGCTCTGATATTTTGTTGAGCTTTAAGAAAGTTTCTATATAATTTTTGACAATAATTTCATCATAAAAATTGCTGTTTTGAAAGAATCTTATAAAATTTATTAGAGCTTTTTCATAAATCCCTTCCATATAGGCTTTATTGGCAGTATTGGCTAAATTGTTCGCATCATATGCTTTGTTAAAACCTGCATTTAAATCTTCCTTGGTCAAAAGTTGAACATCGGGATTGGTTGAATAATTATTAAGGTTATAAATAGGTTCATATGAGTAAATTTTAATCTCTTTATCATTGTTTATTACATCTTTTTCAGATACGAAGTAAATGCGGTACATATCGCTTTGATAAACCAGTTTGAAATGTTTAAAGCTGCCGGGCTTAAAATGAAATTTGAACACATTGCTTTGCGAATCAAGAGGAAGCGCATCGCCATAATAGAGATGCCCCCCTTTTTCCGTGTTAAGCGCCATATATGTAGAATAAACATAATAGCTGGTTTTATTTTTTAAGCAAAATTCATAAAAATCATTTTCACTGGTGGAGTATAAAGTTTTGTAATATTCACTGACTTTTTCCCTGATCATTTTTGATTCAAATTTAGAATGAAGGTTCACTTTTCTGTCTGTGTAGAGTGCGATACCTGGTCCGGTTTCAAAATTTGATAAAATTACTGCATCTTTGTCCGTTTTATCCTTAATGAAATTATACATTTCTGCTGTGACCCTCTGGTCCTGTAAAAGGGGATCATATTTGAAAGTAAAAAGAAAAATCATATGTATTACAAGTACAGATATCAGGGCAACTGACGAAATCATTTTAACTTTATCGGTTTTTACAAGGGCAAAAGCACCAAGAGCAAGAGCTATAAAAAATACCGCAAAAACGCTCATTCTGTTGATCAGAATATATAATATAAAATAAACAAAAGAAAAATATATTAAAATTATATTCAAGGAATTTTTACTTTTTTTATAGTCAATCGCTAAAATTATAAGTGCTATGGGAAAAATGATCAATACCGATAAAAAATTGATCATTACAGTTGTGAAATCGTCCCCCATAGAGTTGCCTGCCCACATGACCCTGATCTCAAAGGGTATCATGGAAGGATTTTCAGGAAGCTGATTGAATGTTAAAAGTTTGTAAAAAAGTAGACCGAATGCATGGGTTTGGGCGCCTGAAAGCCTTTGCAGAAATATCGAGCCTGCCAGACATACGATTAAAACAACAATATTTATTGATAAATTAATTTTTTTGTTTTTATTTATGGGAAATAAAAGTTCATTAACAGTAATGCCCAGTAAAATCATTACTGCAGGTGAAAATACAAATAGTATTGTTCTTAATATAGGCAATAGTAAGGAAGAAAAAATTACAGTTGCAAAAAGGATAAAAAAATTTTTATAAGGAATATCCTGCTTGTTTATTTTTAAAGTATAGTATATGACAATAATGCCCGTTGCAAAAACATTCAAATAAAGCTGGGTGAAATGCCATGTTGCAAGCGAAATAAAAAGTGAAACCGAGGCGATCAAGGCATAAATAATATTGTCTTTTTTTATGCAGGCAATATAAAAGATGAAGCTTAGAAATATAAATGGTAAAGCAATGTCCTCTCTGGAATAAAAGCCTGAAATATTTCTCATTATTGCAGCGGGAGTCAGTGCATAAAATGCGGCAGAAATCAAACCTGCTATATCCGAATCAAATAAAACTTTTACTCCGAAAAAAACAAGTAAAACGATCAGGGAGTAAAAGAATATGGAAAAATAGACAACAAAAAGATACTGCTTAACATTGGGGAAAAAAGTCCTGTAGATTGTACCCAGGACTTTGTCCATGAAAGGAGTTTCATATTTGACAATGTCCAGACCTTCGGGATATTGAATATCGTGGTCTATTTTTGGGATCTTATTCCCGTCTGCTACCATCTTGAAATGCCTGAAATGAAATGCCATTTCAGTAGAGAAGAAACCGAACTCATCTTTAAGATCGATGGTTTGCATTTTTGATATAAAATTAAATTTAATGAATAAATTTAATATAAATATAACTGCCAGAAGTGTGTACACTGCAGCTTTTTTAATTTTTTGATTGGATAAAATGTTTTCTATTTTCATGGAAGCATAATAATATTTTTTTTTATAATGTCAAATGATTTTTTAATTTTGCCTGCGTTTTTTTTAGGCGCAATGACTGACCGGAAGGTAATGGTATCCTCTTTTAGGGTATAGAATTATATATTTACTTCTAACAGAACGGCACACCCGCAATCGGTCGCTTTTCTTTAGAGTATAGAATTTTTATATCTAGTAAGGAAGGCATGTATGAGTTCCTTGCTAGATATATAGATTTTTAAGTATTCGCAGGATTAACAAAACAAATAATACAGGTTATAATCTTAAAAAGGAAAACTGTTTTTTCCGGTTATCTTTTGTGCCAAAAAAAAGCGCTGCCAAAAAACATATTAAAAAAGTAATATTTATTTATTTTCCTTGACAGAATAATTAATAATTTCTATATTTCTTATATTTATTATATTTTTATAATTATAATAACTATATTTTTTTAAAGAAATTATTAAGCAATAATATATTTTATTTATCTTATAATTTTTAAAAAAAAGCTTATATTTTTATCAATTTATAAAAGTGAAACGGAGACGGTTATATATATGCTTTCAGTGATAATACCGGTTTACAATGAAATTAAATTTCTTGAAGAGCTTTTAGAAAAAGTTGAAAATGTAAAAGATATTGAAAAAGAGATCATCATAGTTGATGACGGAAGTATTGACGGAACAGAAGAAATTTTAAAAAAACTTAAGAATAAATATAAAGTGATCTTCCATGAAAAAAACATGGGTAAAGGAGCTGCGATTAAAACAGGTATCAGTCAAGCTCATGGTGATATTATTATTGTTCAGGATGCAGATCTTGAATATGAACCGAATGATTATCACAGGCTTATAAAACCGATAGTTGACGGGAAAGCTAAAGTTGTGTATGGTTCTAGATTTTTAAGCAAAAATCAGGTAATTAAGTATAAGTTGAACTGGCTGGCGACCAAGCTATTAAATTATATGGTTCTTTTTTTATATTTTCATAAGATTACCGATGAACCGACATGTTATAAGACCTTTGATGCAAAATTGATCAAAAGCATTAAGTTGAAAGGCGACAGGTTTGACTGGGAGCCTGAGGTCACTGCAAAGATTTTGAAAAAAGGCATAAAGATCCATGAGGTCCCGATTTCATATTATCCCAGGTCATTTAAAGAGGGTAAGAAGATAGGCTGGAAAGACGGCTTTCAGGCAATCTGGACTTTGATTAAATACAGATTTATTGATTAAAAATTTTTTTTAAAATTAATTATGAAAAAAAACATGAAAGCATTATTGATAAATCCTCCAACAGGTAAATATATGAGAGATGACAGGTGCCAGGCTCCTGTTGAATCAATGACTGCACAGCCTGCCAGAGCGCCTATGGATCTGGCATATATGGCAGGTATGCTTGAGCAGGAGGGATTGACATGCAGGATTGTTGATTATCCCATGGAAAATTTAAAGTGGAAAGATTTTGAAGAACATCTGAATGAATTTGATCCTGATTATCTGATAATAAGTACAACTACTCCAACTTTGGAATATGACTTGAAATCATGTGCCGTTGCAAAACATCATAATCAAAAGACGGTCACGATCGCAAAAGGTGCTCATATAGTTGAGTATTCGGAAGTGATTCTTAATGATTATCCTGAACTTGACATTGCCATTTGGGGTGAATATGAATTTGCAGTGAAGGAAATTGTCAGTAAGGATTGGTCTGAAATCAAAGGTATTTCTTACAGGCTTAATGATAAAATATGCAGAAATCAGGAACGTCCCAGACTGGAAGATCTAGATAAGCTTCCGCTTCCTGCAAGACATCTGTTAAACAATAAATTATATAAGGCTCCTGATACAGGAAGACCGATAGCATATATACTTACGGGAAGGGGATGCCCGTATCACTGTATATATTGTGCAGTATCTGTCGCTTCAGGGTATAAGCTTTTTAAAAGATCAGTGGAAAGCGTGATTAGAGAAATAGAGGATTGTTACTATAAATTCAATATAAAGGATTTTTTTTTCAGATCAGATACTTTTACATGGTTTGAAGACTGGGTAATTACTTTCTGCAGAGAGATAATCAACAGGAAACTTAAAATAAGATGGGGTACCAACAGCAGAGTGGATACTATAAGTGAAGAACGTCTTTTTTGGATGAAAAAAGCAGGTTGTTATGTCATAGGTTTCGGTATCGAAAGCGGTAATCAGGAAATGCTTGATAAAATGAAAAAAAAGATAACGCTTGAACAGGCAAGAAATGCCGTGAAACTCTGTAAAAAATACAGGATACAATCATATCTTTTATTTATGTTCGGACTGCCCTGGGAGACTAAGGAGAGTGCGGAAGACACAATCAGGTTTTCAAAGGAGCTTAACGGTGATTTTGCCGATTTCAACATCGCTTATCCGCTCCCCGGAACACCGTTTTATAAGATGGCAAAAGAAGACAGGTTGTTTGAGGGGAGCCTGACCGGTTATGATTACGGTAATCCGATTATTAAGACTTATTCATTATCAACGGATGAACTTGTAAAAATCAGGAACAGGGCTATAAGGGAATTTTATTTCAGACCTTCATATATCATTAAAACAATATTAAGGATCAGATCACCGCGTATTTTAATTTCCTATATTGGAAAGGGCTTTAATCTGTTTATGAAATTGATTTTTGACGGGAGGTTGCATTAATAATTAATTTTATTAATGATTATTAAAGTTCTTTATATATTTAATAAATTATGATAATAAACTTTATTTCTAAAAGAAGAATAACAATATGATTAAATTATTTAATAAAATTTTTAAAATTACTTTAAAAGATGATTCAAAAAATTTTTTTGTTCAGTTTATCCGTTATTTTATAACAGGAGGAGCCGCATTTATTGTGGATTATTCCCTGTTGCTGATATTAAAAGAAATATTTGGTTTTCACTATCTTGTTGCAAACACAATTTCGTTCATATCGGCTTTATTTGTGAACTATTTTATATGCAAAATCTGGACTTTTAAACTTTATAAGGGAAATAATAAATATTTTGAATTTTTTGTTTTTTTTATTACAAGCTTTATCGGACTTTTAATAAATGATTTTTCATTATGGTTTATTAAAGAGAAGATATACATCGATTACAGAATAGCGAAAGTCTTTGCGACAATAATTGCGTTTGTCTGGAATTTCCTTTCAAAAAAATTTATATTATTTAATGATAAAGAAGTTTCAGTTGAAGAAAATTAGAAAGCAGTTTTTTTATGCGGTAATATTATGAATTTGAAATTTAATTTTAAATATTATGAACTCTCATTATTGATTTTGATATTCATTTTTGTTTTTATAATCCGCCTTCCGTTTGTAAACGAGCCTTCTTTGAATATAGACGAGAGCATTTATCTTTATATTGCAAAGGATATAATAGACGGCGGTGTACCGTACAAGACTTCATTTGATCATAAAGGTCCTGCTTTGTTTTTTTTGCTTGTTCCTGTGGTTTTTTTGTTCGGTAATAGCATTTTAGCTGTGAGGATTTTTACGACTCTGTATCTTATTCTGACTCTTTTATTTATTTATCTCATCGCAAAAAAAATTTTTAAAAACAGATTTGCCCTCTTTCCCCCTTTGATATACGGGCTTTTTTTTAACATTGGCTATTATGAAGGATTATCGAGCAACGGCGAGATATTCATGATGCTGCCTGTTGTTATTGCTTTATATCTTGTTGTACTTCAGAAAACCAGCGATAAATACAGAATCATTTATTTGATTTTTGCAGGAGCATTGACCTCAATAGCCGTTTTGATAAAGGCATCGGCTTTTTTCAGTTTGATAATCATACCTTTATACATATTTTTCCTGCAATTTTCTTTTAACAAGAGCACAATATTGAAGAAGTTGATTGATCTTATGCTTTATGCTGCAGGAAATGCGATTGTCTTGATCATGTTTTTAATTTATTTTTTATATACAAAATCATTAAATGATTTTATTTTTTCCTTTTTTACTGTAAATTCTGAATATATAAAGTACACATCATTTATGGAAGGGATCAATAATTTTTATTACTTTATGATCGATGCGGTAATAACCGATTTTATTACATTGCCTGCGGTTTTAAGTTTGATACTTTTGTTCTTTTTAAAATCGGATACGGATGAAATAAAAAATTTTAAAATTGCATTAATTGTTTTAACTGTTTCATCATTTGTCGGAGTTTATTGGGGCAGGACAATGTACGCTCATTATTATCTTCAAATGGGTCTGCCTTTTTCATTCTTAATAACATTATGCATTTATCAGATCATTGTTTTTATTAAAATTGATAAAATAAAGGACAATATTAACGGGTATATTCCTCTGATTGTCGCGGTGATGATAGTTTTAAATTTATTATTGAATATTAAACATTTTAAATCAATGTTTGACAGAAATATTAAAACCGATGAAATTTATAAAGTATCCTCTTATATTAAGGAACATTCGCAAAAAGATGACAGGATATTTGTCCTTGGAGGCGAACCGATAATTTATTTTCTATCTGACAGAAAAGCAGGAATAAAATATTTCTGCTGGATACATCATTCCTCAAGGTTTTTTCCGGTTTTACATAAGTCGGCTTATGAACCTTTCCCTGAAATAAAACCAAAATATATTGTTTATGAAAACAGTTATCTGGACATAGAACCTTTTTATAATTTATTGATGAATGAATATAAAATTGAAATTCAAATAGGGAACAGCATTTTATTTGTGAATTTTTAATCTTTATTATATACACTTTTCTTAAATATTTTTTACAATATTAAAATCTAAAAAATAAAAATAAAATAAAAAAAATAATTTAATCTATTTAATGTATTAAATATAGTTTTTATAATTAATTTATAGTTTTTAAGGGTATATTATATGTTTTTGATTATATTTTATATGTATAAAATTTGCTTTCTATACTAAAATTAAATCAGATTAGTATATATGAAGGAGGAGCACTAAAAAATGAGAAAAGGAAGTTTTATATTACTATCAATTTTAATTATTACAGCTTTGGTTTTTTGGTTCAGCTGTAATCCATTTAACAAAGAAAAAAGTTCAACTTTAGATAAAATAAATGTTTTAGATTCATCAGGCGGTACAAGGTTAACAATTACCTGTACCATAATTGTCAACGGTTCTACATGGGACGGCGGCGGACAAACTATAATAGCATCAGGTATGGGAGACGGAAGCCAGGCAGAAAGCCAGGATCCTATTTTCGACATTACTAACGGAACAGTTAGAAATGTTACAATCGGAGCTCCGGCATGTGATGGTATTCACCTGGAAGGCGGTAACAGTACAATTTCAAATGTTAAAATCCCGGATGTAGGTGAAGATGCTTGTACAGTAAAAAAACCTGGAACATATAATGTTTCAAGCTTTACAGGAAACAGCTGTGAAGATAAACTCTTCCAGATCAATGACCTTTGTACTATCACTTATACAAGCATAAGTGCTAATGGCATGAGCAAGTTCTGCAGACAGAACGGTGGAAAAACATGGAAATGTACTATTTACATCAATGGTGCTACATTAAGTGGTATAAGCGAAGCTGTTGTAAGATCAGATTCCACAACCACTTCAGTTAGATGGAGAAGCATTACGGCTAATATAGCTCAGTCAAGCTGGTGGTATGGTAACTTCTCAGTAGCTGCCTACTAATTACTATATGGCTTAAAAATAAGCCAATTGCAATTGGAAAAAGGGCTTTTA
>JAFGQB010000010.1 GCA_016935915.1 Spirochaetota bacterium | reverse complement strand
TTCAGTCAATTTAAGGGACAATAATAATGAAACAGCTCTAACTCATGCTAAAAGAGCTCAAGCTTTAAAAATTATTGACCTTTTAAAAAAATATAATGCAGAAGAATGATTTAAACTTATCTAAAAAAACATTAATAGCAGAATAAAAAAAGCCGCCTCAATAAAGAAGCGGCTTTAAATAATTAAATTAACAAATTAATTAATCATTAAACAGACCAGATCCGTTACCTGTTCCTGTACAGTTGTTATAAGTAATAACACTTGGATTATAATTTGAAGAAAAACCATAGTGAATATTATAATTAGCAACACAATCATTAAGAACGTGAGTTGCGTTTGTTCCTGAATTTGGACCGCCTAACTTAAAACCGACTCCGTCACCGTCTGTACCATAACCGTTTCTCTCTGCTGTACAGCTGTAAAATAAAACAGGATCAGTAAATTGATATAAATCCCATCCGTCATCGGAATTATGTATAGCTATACAGTTTCTGAATACATTACCTTTACCCGGGCCGTTCTTCGCAGCAAAGCCGTCAGCATTTTCGCCTCCGGTTGCTACATCATAATTTTCATTGCTTCTACAGTTTATAATCTCGTTGTAAGCACCACCCTCATTGACCTCAATTCCCATATTTTTGAAGTTATGGGCATAGCAGTTATCAACAATATTATGTTGTCCGCCTTTAATCTGGATTCCTCTGCCGCCGCCGTTATATAATTCAATACCGGTTATTTTCCAGTATGAACCAGTAACTGCGATAGCTGAAGATGTTCCTACACCTGAACATTCAAGTCTTCCGCCCTGCAGAGTGATCATTGCGCTTGATGTACCATTGTTTGCAAGCCTTAATGATGCTGTAGCAGTAATTGTTCCGCTGATTGTGATCACGTCACCTGCAACAGCGGTAGCCACTGCACCACTTAAATCGTTAAAAGTGGTTACTGTTGTTGCCCTTACAATATCTGTGGCATCAAGTACATTAAGATTTAATGCATCTGAACTTTCATTCTGTTGAAACGGATTACAACTGAACCAGATAATCAAAGCAATAAAACAAATGGCAGCCAATAAAACGAATTTACCTTTTTTCATTTTAATTTCTCCTTTTAAAAATAATAATTTATTAATAAATTCAGAGTGATGGAGCACTCCATAATTTATTTACTTGATTTATTTTTTCTAACTTAAATGTTGTAATAAAATGGATTTATTTTACTTTAAATTCATTTAATTATTATACATTTAAAATCAGTATTGATAAATTTTTAATATTTAAAGTATTATATTATATTTTCTTTTAACCTGTCAAATAGAAAATAATAATATTGGGGAGGTTTTAGTAAAAAATTTTAATTTTTAAAGCTCTGTCCCCAAATTTTTATTTTTTTGCAACTTTTATTATTATTGATTGTCTATAAAGTAAAATTACTTTAGGAGAACAAAATGAGAATAAGAAAAATTATTTATGTTTTATTATTGGTTTTATTAATTTTAACAATCGGATTTTCCTGTAAAGAAGAAAAAAAAGATTTGATGAGTGATGATAAGATCGTTGAAGCATTATCTGAAAGAATAAAAGAGGGCGGTACAATTAAGGACGTACTTCCTCCTACGATTGTTCTTGTTTTCGGCACAATGATCCCGATAAGTGCTATTATCGGATTTTTTGTTTTTATTTCACTTTTGATAAAACATCATAATAAAAAGATTTTGGCATTAATCGAAAAGGGAATTTACGAACCGAAACCGGTAAATTTCAAATGGGAAATTTTATTGTTGTTCATCGGCGTTATACTTGCTTTTGTCGGTCCTGGAGTCTCACTGACAGTAATAGGTTTTTACGGCATTGAGACATGGGCAGTAATGACCGGTATGATTCCGTTCTGTTTAGGTTTGGCTTTAATAATTTTTTATATTGTGTATAAAAAGATTAAAAAATAACTCTTAATATGATAAATTAATAGAGCATTTTGTAATAATAACAGAATTTTTAAGGTTAAATAATGATTATTGATGATAATACTGAAATAATAAAAAAAATCAAAAAGGGTGATCAAGAGAGCTTTAATAAAATTATATTAAAATATCAAAATCCAATATTTAATTATGTTTTTAAAATGGTCTATAATATAGATGATGCAATGGATATTACTCAGGATGTTTTTTTTAAGGCTTATAAAAATATAAGGTTTTTCAATTTCAGATCAAAGTTTTCAACATGGCTTTACAAAATCGCATTTAATCATGCACTTAATATCATCAAGAGAAAAAAAAATCAGAAAATGTTTTATGATAAATTTACTGAAAACGATAGCTTTTATATTGATAATGGGAGTAAAAATTTTGAAGATAAAGAAATCAATAATATTGTGGAAAATATTTTAAAAACAATAAATCCTGTTTACAGGACATGCATATATCTTTTTTATAAAGAGGGGATGTCCTATGAGGAGATATCTGAAGTTATGAAACTACCTCTTAATACTGTAAGATCTCATTTAAAGAGAGGCAGGGAGTCTATCAGGAATATTTTAGTCAACAAATATAAGATCAAAGGCTTATATGATTGATCGGAGGGAACATATGAATAAAATTGATAAGATCATAAAACAGAACTTTGAGAGGAATGCAAATTTAAAAGTTGACATAAGTTCTGATATAATGAATAAAATTAAGGACTATAAAGAAAAAAAAGAAAATTTGCGATTTAAAACTTCAAATTATTTTTTATCTTTTTTTATTTTAATCTTGAGCATGCTGTCCATTTATTTTATTGAGATATTATTACCTGATTTTAAAGTTTTTTTTGATCTTCTTAAGATTAATTATTTTTTGATCAAATTGATTTTTCAGGGTTTTTTTATCTTTTTTATTATTACGGTTATATTTGTTTTATTGAATAATTTATTAAAAAGCTTTAAAAATTATCATTTAAAGATGAAAAATTTAATAATTTAGTCTGTATTTTTCATTTTATAAATTTTTTAAGCATTAATATATTGAAAATTTAAATTTTTTGCGCTATATTAATATAAAATTAATTTTAATTTAATTATTTTTTGTAAATTTCATTTTACAAATCATTTATTTCAATTTTTTATATTGAATAAGGAGTCAAAATAATGAAAAGTAAAGGGATATTAATTTTTATATTATGCATTTTTATGGTTTTTTTATTTTATTGTACAACAACCGTACCGGATGATGACGGAGGCGGCGGCGGAGGGGGTACAAGTTCAACGGTAAG
>JAFGQB010000097.1 GCA_016935915.1 Spirochaetota bacterium | reverse complement strand
TTTTTTTTATTCATATTTTTTAATAGAAATTAAAAAATATGTCTATTTTCACATACATGGCAATATTGAGTTATTGCCTCTTTTAAATTTTGAAGATTATCATTATTTATATCAACAATCTGAAAACCGGCTTTTTTTTCTTCATTATTTTGCCAAATTTTTTTACATGTACCGCTTATGAAACCAATGTTGCTGAAAAATAAAAGAAAATTATATGTATTTTGTTCGTCTATCACTTTAAAATATTCAGATTGAAGCATAAAACCATCCAAAGATAAATTTATTAGATTAATAGGCAAGTTATGGTTGATTTCTAAAAGTTTAAAAGCATATTTGTCTGATAGTTCAGCTAATGGTTCATATCTGTATGATTTAAAATTTTTTTCCTTATCTTTATTACGTATTCTTTTAAATAATTTTGTACTTATTATTTGACCATATAGACGGAAATGCGCAACAAGTATATTATTTTGCAAAACATCCGATTCAAAATCAAGATATGTCCAATATCCTTTTGCATCATCCCATTTGTAATTTTTAATATAACCTTTTAAGATAATAGGAATACCCAATTCCGTATATTTAAAATATTTTGAGTCCAGACATTCAAGGACCAGCTGAGCATCCTTAATCGGTACCTTTCCGTAAACATGATTTACAGCAACACAAAACTGTCTGAAAGTTTCCATTATCATTATACCGGGTACATGTTCATTGTTATGTTCAAAAAAGAAATCATGATTTTTATTTACATACATATTTGCATAAATAATATCGCTTTTCGGTAAATTATCGAGTTTTTCAAGTATTTCGGCAGCATATGATTTAAATTCATCGGAAACATAATGTTTTTTATTATCTAAAATTAAAAGTATTTGTTTTTCTTCTTCATCTGTTAAGTCTCTAGTTAATATGTATTTATTACATTCGTTTGAATAAATATAAACAGACAATAATAGATTTTTATCTTCTTCAGCGATATTATTTGTAATATTATTCATTATATCTGCATCAATAGATATTATAATACTTATTAATTTATAATAAGTATCTGATTTTTTTTCTGAAATTTTGTTTCTAAAGATCAACATATCGCCGGGGATGGGCTGATATAACAGATTAAAAATTATCTGTTCTTCTTCATTGATATTTTTTAAGATATAGCAAAATTGTTCTTCAGTAAAAAAGTTTTGCAGTTTTCTTCTTAGATTGTAAATAAAAACATTTTCCTTCTCAACTTTATGAACAATTTCGTTACTGATTAAATTTATCTGGCTTGTGATCATAATTATAACTCCTTTAAATATTATAAATACTTAATTAAATGCAAATTTTGTGCCAAATAAATTTAATAAACTATTCTATATTTACTGATTATCAAATTCAAATTCTCAACTATGGAAATATTCTTTATTGAAGAATCTTTTACAATAGAGACTAACTCAAGGATTTCCTTATTACCTTTATCCTGTTCTGCAACTGCCTGATTGTTTTCTAATGATATATTATGCAATTCATCCATAAAATTATGAATAATTTCACTTTGAATTTTCAGATCATCTGATATTTCTTTGAGTTCTATAGTTGCTTTAAGCATTGATTGTATTGATGTCATGATGTCGGTTGTTGCCTGGCTTTGCTCATGTATTGCTCCTGTTACCTGTCCTATTAATTCTGTTGTTGTACTAATATCGTTTGATATTTGCTTGAATGAATTTCCTGTGTCATTTGTTAAGTCAACGCCTTTAACAACTTTATTTTGCATATCTTTAATATGCTTGACTATTTGTGAAGAGTATTCTTTACTCCTTACTGATAAATTTCTAACCTCATCAGCAACTACAGCAAAACCTCTTCCGCTTTCACCTGCATGAGCAGCTTCTATTGCAGCATTCATAGCCAGCAAGTCGGTTTGAGAAGACAAATCATTGATAATATCGACTATTTCAATTACTTTGTCAGTTGCTTCTTTTATTTCTTTTATTGCTTCAATAGTATTTGATACAGAAATACTGCCGGCTTTTGATACCTCAACAAGATTGTTTGCAAGATTATTTACTTTTTCTGTGTTAACGGATACTGTTTGAATACTGGATGTAGCTTCCTGCATTGCACTTGATGTTTCCTGAACAAAGCTTGAAAGTTCATTTACATCATTAAAAGAACCTTCTATTCCTACAAGCATTTCTTCAATTTTACCCCGTATTTTTTCAACAGTTAGCTTTTGCTGTTCAGAATTAGATTTAATTTGTTTCATTGAAGATACCATTTCTTCAATTGCACTTGAAGCATTAAGCAAAGATTTGTCAAGTAATCCTGAAATATTCTCTGCAGAAGTAGAATTTGAGAAAATTGTTTCCAGAATGTTTTTAAATTTATCCAGAAAAAGATTGATTGTTCCTGTCAAATCTCCTATTTCATCAAATTGCAGAATTGATAATCTTTTAGAAAAGTTTTCTTTACCATTCATAATATCATCAATAGTTTGTTTTTGTTTTTTTATCTGAGTTTTTAACTCTTTAACATAAGTATAAGAT
>JAFGQB010000096.1 GCA_016935915.1 Spirochaetota bacterium | reverse complement strand
GATATAGCGTCAATCGATAATGACAAACTTTTTATTGTAGATAATTCTCTTGCACAGGATAAAAACTGGGAAATAGAACTTTTTAAAGCCATGATTCCTTTAAAAAAAAGATGGTGCTCTCATCCCATTGAAGATAATGATGAAGTACTCAAATATGCCAAAGAAGCAGGAGCATGGTATGTGTATCAGGCGGTTTTTGATACTTCAGATTATATTAAACGAAGGATCCAAAGATATAAAGATCACGGTATTGCTGTAGAAGGTACAGTCATATTAGGAATGGATGATCATGATGAAGATTATATTAAAAGACTTGTAGAATTCTTAATGGAGATAAATTTAGACCTTGCAGAATTCACTATTTTAACACCATATCCTCATACACCTATATTTGAACAGCTTAAAAAAGAAAATAGAATTCTTCATTATAACTGGCTTGATTATAATGCAGGTAATGTTGTATTTAAACCTAAATTATTAACAGTTGAAAAACTGCAAAAATTATATCATTATGCATGGGAAGAATTTTACAAAGATGAACCTCAAAAATTAAAAATGGCAAAACTTTTTAAAAAATTAAAAAATTAATATCTGGAGAAATAATATGTCAGATGAGAAAAAATTAAATGATTTTGAAATTGAATTAAGAGATAAATTAATCAAACAATTAAATCTTTTTGATATTGACTCTAACTCATTTACAAGGGAAACAACTTTTTTCGGTCAGGGTTCAACTTTAGGTCTTGATTCAATTGATGCACTTGAAATAGACTATATGGCAGAAAAAGAATATAATATTAAAATTTTAACAAGTGAAAGAAGCGAATCTACTTTCGCAAACTTCGGCACATTTGCTGATTTTATCAAAAAAAATATCAATAGGGATTTGCCAAAATAACTTAATTTTATAGTTTAATAAAAAAGAGGTATCCTATGATAATTAGTAAAAAAATCGATAAATTTGATAAAAAGATGAAAATATTATTGTTTGACACCGATAAAAATGGAAACCTGGTATCAAAGGAAGACATGCCAGAGTTTGCAGGCAGGGAAGATCTTGCGAATGTTTTATATTACACAAAATCAGTTGAACGGCAAAGATTAATGGAAGAGGTAATCAAAGGTGAAATCAGTCCTATTAAAATGTTTATAGAATTGCAGACAATGGATATAAATGATGTTGCATCAAGAATGAGACTACCGGTTTCAAAAGTTAAAAAACATTTGACATTTGAAGGTTTTAAACAAATTACAATTGAAGAACTTCAAAAATATTCAATTATTTTTGATGTAAGTGTTGCGGATTTTTTTCAATTTTTAATACTTGATGAAAAAGTTGAATGCCAAATAAAAAATTTTAATGAAAGAATAATTCAAAAAATTAATGTTTTAACTTTAAAATAAGATTTTTATCTTATCAATGAAATTTCCATATTTATAAAAATTAAAAAAGGAATTTGTTTTATGATAATGATCAAAGGATATGAACATCAGATAGCATTTCATTGTGAATCAGGAAGTGTCAGGAATCTTTTAAATTTTAACAATTTTAAAATTTCAGAACCAATGGTATTTGGTCTTGGCACAGGACTTGTATTTGCATATTTAATCAATACTAAGGCAATCAGCGGCTTTCCTGTTATGGCGATCAGACTGCCCATGGGCGCAATTGTTAAAAATATAAAAAAATTATTGGGAATAAATTTTTTTTATAAAAAATTTAAATATTCAAAAGACGCTCTAAATTATTTGAAATCCCTGATTGATGATAATATACCATCTGCTATATGTGTAGATATGTTTTATATGAAATATCTTCCTTCATTTATGCAAATACATGTACCTTTTCATTTTGTGATTCCAATAGGTTATGATGAAGATAAATTTTATATTTCTGATGCGTATTATCAGGGTATTGGTGAACTTAATGTAGAATATTTAAAAGCCGGCTGGGAAACCCATGCCAAGTTTGCCATGAATAATTTTTTAACTTACATTAATAGCATGCCGGATCCAAAAAATATAGATTGGAAAAAAGCTATTAAGAAATCAATTTTAAAATCATGTACAAATATGAATATTCCATTTCCAGTAAATGTAATATTACCGATCTTCGGGGTCAATGGCATTAGATTTTTTGCAAGTCAGTTTAAAACATGGACAAAAAAGCACAGAGGGCTGCCCTTGCGTGAAGGTATATTAGGAACTGCAACAATATTTGAAGAACAAGGAACAGGAGGAGGTGCATTCAGGTTTTTATATGCATCATTTTTACAGGAATCAGCGGAAATCTTTAATTCAAATGACTTAAAAGAAATATCTAAAGAAATGACGCTTATAGCTCAAAGCTGGCGGGAAGGATCGCGCAAACTGATAAAAATCGGCAGACAGTTACCGATTAAAAATGATGAATATGATGACTGGTTTTCAAAAAATAAAAAATGGCTTGATGATTCTCTCTCAGAAGCAGATAATATTTATTTTAATATTGCAGACAGTGAAAGTAAACTTTTTAATAAATTAAATAAAATAATAAAGACTTTAAAATAAATCATTTTATCTTATTCAATAAATAAATCGCCTTGTTGTAATTTTCTGTTTCTCTGACCGATGGATCATTTTTTTCATTATATATATTGATAACCTTGTTTAATAATAATCTTGCATATTCTATGTCAGAAAGTTCTAAAGGAGTTCCATCTGATATAGGATTATTTTTTTTATCTTTCAAGTTTTTCTTTTTCTCAACCGACCAGTTTCTAATAATAAAACACTCCGCCGAACCCGTATAAAGAGGAATCATCTGATTATCATCGGCATAATTAATTGCCTTAATCAAATTTACACCCATTTTAAATTTGTCGCCGCCTAAGAAATGAGGAATGTCAATGTAGAGTTTGCCTTTAAAAAAATATGAACCAGCATATTCAGGATCAATTTCAATACATTTATCCATATTTTTAATTATCTCTGGTATTATTGTCATGCTCTCTCTGCCAGCAAAAATTCCCAAAACTTTTAGTTTTGAAGCATAATTTATCATATACCAATGAATAATTTCAGCTCTGTCCCTTTTATTAATATTTTCAATGTCTAAATAATCTTTTGTAACTTTGATGCCAATATCAAAATATTTAATTTTTTCTTTGTTATTCGAAATATTATTTGTGATTTCAAAAGTAGTCATTGCAATACGCCATCTTAATCCTATATCTGCGTCTGGTTTATCGATTTCTTTTAATAAATAATCCAATGCTTCATTATATTTTCCTCTTTTATCAAACTCTTCGAATTTCTTTATAATTTTGTTGGAATATGAATAAAAAGTAATTAAGCAAAATAAAATGCAATAAAATAATTTCATAATAATTTTTACGGAAGTGGAGGCGTTTCAGATTTTTCATCTTCTAAAATGTCAACAGCATGGTCTTTTTCACCTGAGGAATATTTAAGTTTTCTTAAAACATTAGAAGCTTTTTCTTTATTGATATCTCCTAAAAGTTTTAATAAGTATGGTGAAGTAGAATTTCTCCCTATTTCTACAAAATAAACATCTATTTCCCTGATTATATCAACAATATCAGATTCGGATTGCTGTTCAAGTAATTTTACTGCATCACGGGGCGGCATATTAATGACTTTTTCTGCCTGCTCTTTTATATTTTCCGTTCTGTTTTTAAATCTATTTTCCTGATCGATAAGCATTTTTTCGCGATCTTCCAACATCGCTTCTTTATTTTTTAATTCATCCAACTTTTTTTTCACATCAAGTTCCATAAGTTCAACTTCTTTTTCTTTTGTTAAAACTTGCTCCTCTAGTAATGATATTTTTTCTTTTTCCTTAGTTAACTCCTCTCTTTCCAAAAGATAGGGATTTTCTGATATTTTAAGCTTTTTGACATTTGTCATATATTTGATATAATTTAAACCAGGTATGGGAAAATAAACCCCAAACCATGAGCCTACTAAATCAACCAACAATATACCACCGCCAAAAATTAATAAAATAAGCAAAATCAATAATATAATTTTTCTAAAATTACCTGAAGAATATCTAAATCCCATTTATTTATCCTATTTATTTAAAAGTATTGCTTTTATTTTTTTAACATATTCTTTTGTTTCTGTAAAATCGGGAATTCCATTGTATTTATCAACATTTTCTGGACCGGCATTATATGCAGCCAATGATTTTTCCAAATCCCCATTATATTTATTTAATAAAGATTTTAAATATTTCACTCCCGCATCTATATTATCATAAATGTCAAAAGGCTTTTCAAGTCCCAAATCCAATGAAGTTTTTGGTATAATCTGCATAAGTCCCATAGCCCCTGATTTTGAAACAGCATATTGGTCATAATTTGACTCTATACTTATAACAGCTCTAATTAAATCTTCTGAAACTTTATATTTTAAGCTCGCCTTTGAAATAGCATCATCAATCTGAGTTTTATTATTATTATTTAGGTTTTTATCGTTTTCTTTTGTTTCAACTTTTAAATAGGGATGAACAGCAGAACTTTTATCATTTACAACATTTGATTTTTTGTTTTTTTGAACTGCACTATTATATAGATCATCAAAATTTCTTACAATCTCAGGTTTATAATCTTTAAATCCCTTTGTATAATTTTTAATATCTTTCATTCTTTTATAAATATTATTTATACTATCTATCATAAGCTTTTATCCTTTATAAGTTTATTTCTTTCATAAAATTGTCCGGCAATATCATCCATTCTTTTTCTTTCTTCAATATTTGAATCCCTTTTATACTTTTTATATGCCTTTTCTTTTAATATTTCCATAGTTTTTTTCTCTTTTGTGGCTTTTTTTAAATCAACGAACAAATCATTCAACTCAATTTCTATTTTTTCTTTTTTTAGATTATTTAATCCTATTTTAGACAGACAGAAATTTGTATAATCACCTTCTTGAATTATTTTATCTGAATTTAGTCTTTCACCGGTTTTAGCTTGAGAATAATCTTCAATTATATTTTGCAGTATAGATTTTTCCAATAATTTATTTTCATTATCCAATGCAAGTTTTTTTTGCAATACTGCAGCATATTTTAATTTAGCTTCTAGCTCAAAATATTCCTTTAATGCCAATAATTTTTCTAACTTAAAATTAAATCTTTTCATTTAATCAATCCTTCCTTTTTAAAAAAATAAAGATTTTTCCTCACTTACTTCTCTATTGCCAAATGAACTGTTTACAATTTCATTTAACAATTCATAAGATTCCTCAAATGAAAATTTTTCTTCGATTTTCTGTTTTAGAAAATCATAAATAACATCTTTAAGCATAATTGCAATATCAACTTTTGGATTTGAACCTGATGCATAAGCACCTATAGAAATTAAATCCTCATTTGCTTTATAAACAGCTAAAAGTTCCTTAATAAAATTAGCTTTTTCCTGATGTTCCATGGTTGTAATTTTAATCATCAATCTTGAAATTGATGACAATACATCAATAGCAGGATAATGATTTTGTTTAGCAATATCCCTTGATAAAACAATATGTCCGTCTAATATACCTCTTACAGTATCGCTTATAGGTTCATCAAGATCATCACCTTCAACTAATACGGTATAAAAACCAGTAATACTGCCTTTTTCACCAGTTCCTGCTCTTTCTAAAATTTTAGGAAGTAATGTAAACACAGATGGCGTAAAGCCTCTTGTTGTAGGAGGTTCACCTGATGCCAATCCTATTTCCCTTTGAGCCCATGCAAATCTGGTTATAGAATCAAGCATCAAAGCAACATCTTTGCCTAAATCCCTGAAATATTCTGCGATTGACATTGCAACAAAAGTAGCTCTGACCCTTGATAGAGGAGGTTTATTTGATCCGGCAAAAATGATAACCGATCTTGATAATCCTTCTTCTCCAAGATCGAATTTAATAAACTCCTGTAATTCTCTTGATCGTTCGCCGATCATGGCAATCACATTTACATCTGCTTTTGTATTTCGCGCAATCATTCCCAGTAATGTGGATTTCCCGACACCCGAACCTGCAAAAATACCAACTCTTTGACCTTTACCGATAGTTAATAAACCGTCAATGGCTTTAATTCCTGTTACAATGTATTCAGTTATAGGTTTTCTTTTCATTGCATCACTTGGCAGATTAAAAGCAGGATATATTACACCAGAACCAATCTGTCCCTTGCCGTCATAATCTCTGCCGATACCATCAAGGACTCTGCCCAATAAATGTTCTCCGACATAAACAGAGAGCTGATTACCTGATGCTATGACAATATTTCCTATTTCAATACCTTCCATTTCGTCATAGCATATCAAAATTACCTTTTCTTTTTCCAACCCAACAACTTCGGCAAGTAAAATCTTTCCGCTGGATAAAATGATTTTACAAATTTCACCTATAACTGCATTTGGACCGTATGACTCAATTGTTAATCCTGTTATTTTTATTACATGACCTAAATATTTGATGGGATCAAAAGAATTGATTACATCATTGTATTTATCAATATCGAATATATTAGATGTATTAACCGGCATTAACCCCTCCCAAAAATTAATAATTTAAACCGGTGTCGATGTATCCTGCTTTCCTTTGCTGTAAATCGGCATTAATTCTAAAATCTTATCCTCAATTTCATGAAGCTGACTTGAAATTCTGGCATCTATTGAACCGAAATCAGTGTCAATAATACAGCCACCCCTGTCAACAGTTGAATCTTCAAGAATTTTTATTGATTTGATCCCTTCGACCATTTCAACAAAATCTCTTTTATGCTGACTTGTAAGCTCCAAATCAGCCAGATTTACTCTTATTGCAACTTCTCCTCGGGATTTTAATTTTCTTAATGCCTGAATCACATTATTTATAACAACATTCTTCTGATTTTCAGATATAACCTTTATTACCTTTTTTGCAATCAGTAATACCAAACCTATTATCTGCTGCTCAGTTTCAATAAAAATTTCATTTCTTTTCTGAATAGAAGCATTTAAAATAATCTGAACTCTTTCAATTAAACGTTTAACTTCATCACTGCCCTTGCCGTAACCTTCTTCCCAGCCGTCCTGATATCCTCTTTTTCTTGCTTCTGTCAAGATTTTTGACTCAGTGTCCTGTATTTCACTTTCTATTTTTTTCGCCTGTACTCTAGCTTCTTCAATTATTGTTTTTGCTTCATCCTCAGCTTTTGTTCTGATTTCCTGAGCCTCATCATTCTTTTTCTTTATTATTTCAAAAGCTTCATTTCTTGCTCTTTCTATTATTGCTTTAGCATTAGCTTCTGCATCGTATATCATCGAATGCTTTTTTTCTGTAAATTCCTTTTCAAAGATTTCAGCTTCACGTTTAATTTCTTCCACTGTTTTGCCGTTATAAATTTCCGGTTCTCGCACCTCTTCAACTTCTTTTATTTTTTTCTGAATTTTAGGAATATCTATACTGACTTTAATATTTGATGGAACAATTTCCATTCCTTTAAAAATGCTTTTTGCCACAATCTAACTCCTTATACTACAAGTTCATCTTCACCTGCTCTGGCTATGGTAATTTCACCTGCATCTTCAAGTTTTCTAATAATACTTACAATTTTCTGCTGTGACTCTTCAACATCCTTAAGCCTGATAGGCCCCATAAAATCCATATCTTCCTTTAATACAGCAGCAGCTCTTTTACTCATATTCCTGAATATCTTATCCTGAACTTCAGAATTAACTCCTTTTAATGCCTTGGCAAGCTCGGTTGAATCAACTTCTCTTAATACCTTTTGAATATCTTTATCCCCTAATAGTACAATATCTTCAAATACAAACATACGTTTTTTTATTTCTTCGGCTAGATCAGGATCCTCTTCTTCAAGAGTTTCTAAAATTGTTCTTTCGGTTGTTCTATCAACCAGGTTAAGCACTTCAACTATAGTTTCAATGCCGCCAGCTGTAGTATAATCTTCACTTGCAAGTGTTGAAAGTTTCTTTTCAAGAACTCTTTCAACTTCTCTTAAAACTTCAGGGCTAGTTCTATCCATTGTTGCAATTCTTCTTGCAACCTCAGACTGAATTTCATGAGGAAGCTGTGATAAAATATTTGAAGCTTTATTTGCATCAAGATATGCTAAAATCAATGCTATTGTCTGAGGATGCTCACCTTGAATAAAGTTCAATAAATGAGCAGGATCTGTTCTTCTTATAAAATCAAAAGGTCTTACCTGAAGACTTGATGTTAATTTGTTAATAATTTCAGTAGCTCTTTGAGAACCTAAAGCCTTTTCCAAAAGGTCTTTGGCATAATCAATGCCGCCTGTTGAGATAAAGTCCTTAGCCATCATTAATTCCTGAAATTCCATTAAAACTTTATCCCTGTCTTCTGGTTCGACTATATCAATTCTGGCAATTTCAAAAGTAAGCTGTTCGATTTCATCTTCTCTCAAATGCTTGAATATTTCAGCAGAAACATCGCTTCCTAAAGTGACAAGGAAAATTGCAGCTTTTTGTCTTCCGGTCAGCGTCTTTTTATGAGCTCCGGCTCCTTTTCCTTTTGACACTGTTTGCGTAGTCCCGCCGACCATAATATCTTTTTTATCTTTATCTTTGTCCTTGTCCAGCTCTTTTGCAGCCATTTTCAACCTCTATCTTATAATTTTGCAAATTTTAAATATATTATATGATATATTTAAAAAAAAACCTAATTAATTAATAATTAATTTACTCTTCAGTAAGCCATGTTCTTATCAATTGTGCTACCTCTTCTGGATGTTCTCTTGCTATATTAATTGCATTTTCCTGCATTTCGAGTCTTGTTTTATCTTCAAGCGACATTTCGATTTCGCCGGCTTCTTCTTCAGCGCTCTTTAATGCCATTTCACGGGCAAGTTGATGTTGTCTTGCAAGTTCTTCTTCCCTAAGTCGTTTTCTTCTTTCAAGTTCTTTTGCTACAAGTCTGTAAACAATAGTAATTATAATTAATAATAATAATGCAATTAAACCTGCTATAATTGCATAATTTCTGCTCTTTTCAGCTCTCCATTTTGCATCATCCAGAGCAAACTGTTTTGATCTGTCTTTCGGCAGACTGTAAACTTCAACTTTATCCCCTCTTTTCAATGAAAAACCGATACCCTGTTCCACAAAACCCTTAACCTTTTTTAAATCTTCATCAGAAACCGGTAAATATTGTCTTTTCCTTGTGCCATCCTTATTTAATTCCGGTTTACCCTGATCATCATAAACGATTTCCCATTTTCCATCTATGGTAACTGATGCCGTAATTTTATCTATATCCCAAGGATCCTTCTGTTTTTCTTTTAAGGATTCTCCAAAAGTTTCATTTCTGATTTTTTCGTCTTTAATATATTCAGTCATTTGTTCCAAAGCGCCCTTATATGCCGGCGGAACATTTTCATCAAAACCCGGAGGTCCCTCAGGGATCCAATTAGGACCTTTGAAATTTTCATTAACCGTTTTTTCACTCTCAGTAATGCTGTAAACCTTTTCACTGTCATCATAAGGTGTTTCTGGATTATCCTCTCTTAAAACTACAGGCAGAATTTCTTTTCTGTTTTCTTTTTCCTTATCAAAATTCATAGCCACATCGACCATAACGCTTATTCTGTCTTTTTCATAAAGCAGGGACAGAGCTTTATAAATTTGTTCGATATATTTTGCTGTCTGCTCATTTCTGATCTTTAAATTTTCTTTGGTTATTTTTATTGCATTTATATCCTCTTCATCTGTAAAATCATTAAGTTTTATTCCGCGATTGTCTGTTATTACAACATTTTCTTTTGTTGCACCGTCTATCGAATTAACGATAAGTTCCTCAATTCCCTTAATGGATTTTTTATTTTCACTCAAATTTACATTCCACGATGGCGTCAAAATGACAGCAACTTTTACCGGTTCTCTTTCCTTAACAAACACTGAAGGTTCGGGCATTGTAAAGGAAACATCTGCATCATGAATAACATCCGCAGCTCTTAGCAATTCTTCCAGTTTACCTTCTAATGCAGCTCTCAATTTTATACTGTTTTCAAACTTTGAAGTTGTCAATTTTTTGTCTTTTATTATATCCAGAAAAGTATACCTGCCTTTTGGCATGCTTCCTTCCTGAGCAAGCATCATGATTATTTTATTTTTTGTATTTTGATCTTTGACAATGATTATTGAATTGTCTTTTGTGGAAAAATTTATACCTTCTGATTCGAGCTTTTTAGTGATTTTACCGTAATCCTCTATGTCAATTTTTTGTGTAAAAAGCGGGACACCGGCAGTTGTTGAATTTAAAACAAAAATTACAACAATAGATCCTATTGCCACCAGTAAAACACCGGCGGCTATTAACTTCTGGATTAAACTAAGTTTTCCATATATTTTATTAATTGAATCCAGAATATTCTTAAAAAAATCATTCATTTTTTACCCTCCCCAAGATAAAAAATATCTTTAAAAAACTATCTTACATTTATAATTTCCTTATAGGCTCTTATAACTCTGTCCATTATATCTTTTGTGAGAAGAATAGCCATTTCAGCCTGTTCGCTTGCAATCATTACATCATGAATATTTACACTGTCAGGATCAATAACCATCTGATTGGCAATTTCTGTAGATTTTAATTCAAGATCATTTACATTGTTAATTGTTTTATTAAAAAGATCTTTAAAACTCTCGGTAACCCTGTCCCCTTTTGGCTTTTCGATTAAATTTTCACTTATATGATTTTTACGTGATACTTTTAAATTAACAATATCACCATTGACCTGATAATTTGAATAAATTTTCATTATTCTCCCCCTCCCTTTTTTAAATATATAACAATTAATATGCAAATGCAACATTTTTTTTTAAAAAACTATTAATTTTTCATAAAATTCATTAAATTTATTAAATTCAATATTTATAAGAATTTCCTAATTTTTTAAATTTATCTGCCTATTTCCAGTGCTTTACTGAACATGCTTTTACTATTTTGTATACTTGCAATGTTTGCTTCATAGGACCTTGTTGCACTTATCATATCCACCATTTCAGATACTATATTGATATCAGGATATTCAACATACCCTTTTTTAGGACCGCTTTTAATACTGTCGGGATGATCAGGATCATAAACCAACCTCGGGGGGTCAGAGCTCTCTTTTATTTCTATTACTTTGACACCATCCCCAGGTAATGTTTTTAATTTTTCTGGTAAAAAAGGAGATTTATATACCCTTTCATCATTCCGTGGTCTCAATATAACATTTGATTTCTTAAACGATCTACCGTCTGAAGTTCTTGTTGTATTTATATTAGCTATATTATTGCTTATAACATCCATTCTAAGACGTTGACTTGATAAACCAGTCCCCGAAATATTAATTGATGTAAAAAGTCCCATTATTTACTCCT